>DATJPP010000093.1:0-5266 GCA_035506355.1 Candidatus Margulisiibacteriota bacterium
CAGGTTACACCAAACAGTCTTATTTTTGCGTTACCCTTGCCATAGCACTCTACCTTTGTTTTAAGAAAAAAAATCACTTGGCGTTTGAGTTCTTATCTGCTTATTTAATTATCGGTTGCGCTATCTTCCTATGGCTTAACCACATAACCAACGGGTCTTTTTATCTTAGCAGCGTAGTAACGGCGATCACGATGGTCCCGCATTCCTTGCCTAATCTATTTTATACATTAGGTCGGTGCGCATGGAAAATATCTCCGGTTTTTCTTTTGGCCTTTTTTTCGCTCTATAGAACTAAGGGATTGCATCCCCTGGTAATGGTTTACGCGCTACTCTCTTGCGCCGCCGCAGTGCTTTCTTCCACTACGGTATGGTCGGCAGACAATTACTGGCTGGAGGCATTAGCGCCTAGCATTATTTTAGCTGCCCCTGCAGTTAGTCGTGTGAGCATAAGGAAGGATAAGATTATAGCCGCAATTTTACTGCCCTTATTTTTATTTACCTATTTAAGGTTCCCTCTCGCCTATTTTAGGGGCAGGTTTGAAGGGAGGGATAAGCTGGCCTTAGAGTACGATAGGCCGGTAGTTAAATTTTTAATGCAAACCAAAGGCGAAGTCTTTTATGACGGATACCCGGATTTGCTGATCCTCTCCGGAAAGAATGTTTTCAGCTCCGACTGGTCGACGTACATCCTCTCTGTCAGAAAAAATAAATGTGCTGGACTTGAGGTAATAGATAAGATAAGACGTAAGGAATTCAGCTACCTTATTTTCTACAGAGGATTCAGCCGGGCTCACTTGATCCCCGGGATGGGGGAGGAGGTTAAAAACAATTACCGGTTTAAATGCAGGATAGGAAGCCATGAGATATTTACTCCGTTAGCCAAAGATCCGACAGCGAGAGGGGTAGGCGGCTAAATGAGAAATATACTTTTGATAAATCCTTATTCCCGCTCTATCTCCGGGGTCAATATTGCTACCATTGAGCCCCCTTTGGGCCTTGGTTATATCGCTTCCCTGCTTGAGCTAAACGACCACCATTGCCAGATTATTGACGCCAATATACTCAGGGTCAGCGCGGATGAAATTCATAAGCACATAAAATTCTCTCCGGATATAATCGGCATCTCTTCTAATATTGTTACCCATCGGGCGGCACTAGAGAATGCCCGTGTTTTACGTTCAAGATACAGGGAGGTCCCGATTATATTGGGAGGAGCGTATCCTTCTTCTCTGCCTGAGCTGGCCTTGGAAAAAACATACATCGATGCCGTAGCCATGGGAGAGGCAGAGATAACGATGCTGGAACTCGCTCAGAGACTTGAGAAGGGGCCAGATATTTTCTCGGGAGTAGAGGGTATAGCCTATAAGGAGGAGGGAAGAATCATTTTTAATAAGGTCAGGCCTTTGATTAAGGATTTAGATAGCCTGCCATTTCCTGCTTACCATCTTCTGCCTGATTTAAAAAGATATAAAAGCAGGGCCAGAAGGTCTCCGGTAGGGGCTATACTGACGAGCCGCGGCTGCCCCTATCAATGTACTTTCTGCAATAAGAACATATTCGGTGCGGCGTTAAGGTCCAGGTCGGTTGGCAATATCATTAAAGAGATAGACTGGCTGGTTAACAGTTATGGCGTCCGCCAGCTAGACATCCTGGATGATAATTTTAATTTCAGGCTTGATTACGCAAAAGAGCTTTTGGATTCCCTGATTAAGGGAGGGTATAACCTGGCTATAAACCTGCAAAACGGATTGAGGATAGACGGCGTAGATACGGAGCTGCTGGATAAGATGCAAAAGGCAGGGGTCTTCAAGATAAGCTTTGGCATAGAGACGGCAGCGCCTTCTGTGCAAAAGAGGATAAAAAAAGAAATTGACCTGGATAAGGTGGTTTTTATTACCCGGGAGGCCAGGAAAAGGAAAATTATCGTTTACGCCAATTTTATATTAGGCCTTCCCGGAGATACACAGGAGTCTATGCAGCAGGATATTGATTTTGCCATCCGGATGTCTCCTGACGTAGCAAATTTCATGATCGCCTTGCCTTTGCCGGGGACCGAGTTATACGACGAAGTAAAAAGGAACGGCCGTTTTTTAATCCCTGTTGAGGAGGGTGTTGAGCAGGGTTTCTACGGCAAATCCGTATTCTATGAGCTGGGCGATTTAAAGGCCGAAGATGTGCGCAAGTTTTACAAAAAGGCTTACAGGGAATTTTATTTCCGACTCTCGCAGATACTAACGCTCCTGTTTACGATAGGTTCCTGGGGTGAAGTCGTTTGGTTAACTGAGGCAATATCAGATTTGACCAAGAATATCTTGGTCAAAGGGAAGAAGGGAAGTCTAGATGCGGAAGGTAAGTATTGTAATTCCGGCCAGGAACGAAGAGTCCACAATTGGTATTGTCCTGGATGAGCTAAAATCCAGCATAACCGGAATTAATAATTATTCTTTTGAGATTATCGTTGGTTTGGACCATTGTTCAGATAGGACGGAAGAATTAGCCAGGGAAAAAGGCGCATCAGTCTGTGCTAACTTAAGCGGTCCCGGAAAGGGCAACGCAATAAAAGCGGCCCTTAGTGGCTCAAGCGGTGATATCATAGTTATGCTGGATGCAGATGGCTCGCATGACCCGAAGGATTTAGGAATGCTGTTAAAAACTATAGATGATGGTTTTCCGCTGGTAATAGCGTCAAGGGCCTTGGGGGGAAGCGATGAATATGAAAGAGTCAGGCTTTTCGGTAATACCTTTTTTACTTTGCTCGTTTGTTTTCTATTCAAGGTGCGCCTTACCGATTCCTTAAACGGATACAAGGCATTTAGGAAAGATATACTGAATGAGGGGCGTAAGTTACGCTCCAGCGGTTTTGAGATCGAAATAGAATTGCTCTATAAGGCGCTCACCTTTAAAGCTTCGGTTGGGGAGATCAAAAGCCACGAACGCCAACGCATGGGCGGGAAGATGAAATCGCACACCTTCTTTGACGGCATGAGATTTCTTAGGGCGATTCTTAAATGGGGGATGAGGTATAGGCTGGATTTATTGTTAAATAGTAAACAGACCCCCGGCTAAATATTTTGCTATGCGCATACTAAATATAAGCTGTAGTTATTTCCCCTCCAATATCGGAGGGACGGAAGTATATGTCCATAATTTAAGCCAGGAGCTCTCTTCGCGCGGCCATGAGGTCTTCATTAGTTACATAGGGTCATTTCACGAAAAAGGAAAGGCTGAGTTTAGGAGGAACGAATACGTTTATGAAGGTATCCCGGTATTAGCGATAGAGAGAAATAGCTGTAGGTTTAGGACCGCAGAGATTTATTGTTCGGTGAAAAGTGATTTTTACCGCATATTCAGGGAGTATCTTCACGAGATTAAACCGGAGGTAATACATTTTCACCATATTTCTCCCGCTTATAGCCTGGCACAGATGGAAGTGGCCAGGGAGATGAAGATACCGGTTATCCTTACGTATCATTCTCCTACGATCACCTGTGCGCATTCCGATCTGCTCTATCACGATGATAGTGTTTGCGGCGGGAAGATAGATCATAAGGCGTGTTTGGTCTGTTTCCTGACGAAATATAAAATCCCCCTCTTGCTTGCCCGGGGATGGTCCAATCTGCCCGGAAGACTTGCTCATATTATAGCCAATTTATCCGGCAAGCTAAAGTTTGACTTTCCTCTTACGACTTTTCTGCAATTACCATGGTTTTTCAGAGAGGAGGAGCGGTTGCTGAACAGGTCCTTTGAGATGACAAGCCACTTTGTGGCTGTTTCTCAATGGGTTTACAACCTGTTATTAAGAAACAATATCCCGCCACAAAAAATAACTTTGTGCCGTCAGGGCGTAGGAAGGATCCCGCAGATCGTAAGGAAGCACAAAGACAGCAGAACTTTAACCATTGGTTCTATAAGCAGGATACATCGTCACAAGGGGATTGATTTACTGATCAAGGCTTTCACGATGATCCCTGCGCAATATAACATAGAGCTTCTTATATACGGCTCATTCCAAACTCAGGCAGACAGAAGGTATTACTTAAATTTGCGCCGGCAGTCAGAAGGTGATAAGAGGATAAAGTGGCTGGGGCTATTGCCCGATAAAGAAAGGTTCCAGGCCTTAAGCGAATTGGATGTTTTAACCATCCCATCGCGTTGGCTTGAAAGCGGGCCGTTAGTGCTATTGGAGGCATGGGCAGTAGGGACCCCGGTAATAGGCTCAAGGCTCGGGGGGTTGGCAGAATTAATAGAAGATGGCAAGGGAGGGTTATTGTTTGAGTCTGAAAACGCAGGGCAACTAGCAAAGATAATAATAGGTATATATAAGGAGGACGGTTTACTCGAAAGGATTAAGGCAGGTATTCCAAAAGTGCGTTTGATGCAAGAGGTTGCCGATGAAATGGAAGATTTGTATCGTAATACAAGAGGCATATAGGTGATAGATAATCCCATTGCAACAGAAGATACAACCAGCAAGGCTTTTAAGAAAATAGTGCGCGAATTACAATATTACAGCCTTAAGAACAATGGATTATTGCTTAGCTGGTATTACAGGCTGGCTAAAAAATCATGCGCTTTCCAGGGGGCGTATAGGGGATGGGAATATGCCTGGTCAATCACAAACTCCAAGTTCCGCCCAGGAGAGCGTGTCCTCGATGCCGGCTGCGGAAATTCTCCATTGCTTTTTTACCTTTACAAGAGAGGCTGCCTCTGTTATGGAGTTGATAATAAATTCTATTTTGAAATTTACCCTCCTGCCGGCTACTCATTAAAAAGGAAGATCGTTGCTCCTTTATTTAAATTCCGCCCCCTTTCTTTTTTAGTAAATTTTCAATACCAATGGGGGCTTCCTTTTTCTAATAATGCACTTGGGTTTAGGATACATTACATTAAGGCCAATATGTCTGATATGCCGTTTGCCGGGTCTTCCTTTAACCATATCTTCTGCAACAGCGTAATCGAGCATTTAAACAGAGAAAAGATGATTGGGGTCGCGTTGGAATTCAGGCGCCTCTTGAAGCCCGGAGGGTTTTTGACTGCCACAGTAGATTATTTTGAAACCGGCTTGCTATGGAGAGATTTTATTGAGGCCACAGGGCTTAAACTTTACCAGGAACCCGTATCCCGCAAAGAGAAAGGTGCATGTGAAACTGTGGGTTTTATCTTGCAAAAACAATGAAAAACCGCAAAAAAAGGATTGCTATAGTAATTTACGCTAATCCTGATTATTACCCTCCGGTGATAGGGGCGATTTCCATTTTGTCGGAAG
>DATJPP010000094.1:0-3094 GCA_035506355.1 Candidatus Margulisiibacteriota bacterium
TCATGGGTGTGCCGTTATAGAAAAAGGTATACTGGCCGGCCTTGCTGGTAACGGCGATGTTGCCGTATACAGAATTCTTCTCTTCCAGAAGAGTAAGACCCGGATACTGAATTTTAAGGGAAAGCTCCTTTATCCTCCGCAGGGACCCGCTTGAAAATAAGTAGAGGAATAAAAAGACCAGAACCAGGGTTATCGATTTAAGCCTGCCGTAAGGGACCTTCTTCTGAAGCGGAAAAGATACGGCCAGGCTTGCAATGGAGACGAGAAAGGCTGCTTCCAGTGGATCAAAGTAAGGAATAAAAATGTAGGTGAGGGCCAGTCCTCCCATAACCGAACCTATGGTCTCCCAGGCATAGACAACGCCCAGGGAATTAACCGTATCACCTCTTTTTACGGGATAGAGTTTTGCTGCGCAGGAGAAAAGCGCGCCGTGGATGCAGGCTATGGGAAAAAGCAGGAAGAGGGAAGAAAAAAATGTAGTGCTTAAACCTATCGTTTCTCCGAATGAAAGACCTGCTACATATTTTAAGTCTCTTGCCAGGATTACGGAAACTGGCAACAACACCGAAAAGATCAGCTGCAGCCTTAAGAACAACTTGAGCTTATCTCTTATCGTATCAATCAAGCGCCCAAAGATGAATACCCCTGCGCCTTCCGCCAGTATCCAATTCGCAAGAAGGATCCCCAGGGTCATCTCATTCCCCGCATAAACCACAAAAAGCTGCCGTAAAAGCAGGAGCTGCGCGAGGAGCCCGCCCGAACCTATCACCAAGATTACCAGGTTAAAATAACTCATCTTTCAAAATTAAAAAGGGCGGAATTATCATCCGCCCTTTTTATCAAAGAATAGCTTTAAGCTTTTTATAGGCCCTTCTTTACCATGAAATCGCAAAGGTCAACTACCCTGTTTGAATAGCCCCATTCATTGTCGTACCAGGAAAGGACCTTTACAAAATCATCCTGGATAACTTTCGTGCTCAGCCCGTCGACAATGGAGCTTAAGGTGCAGTGATTGAAATCTACGGAGACTACCGGGTCCATGGTAAACCCGAGTATCCCCTTCATCTTCCCTTCGCTCATCTCTTTAAAAGAGGCGTTCAGCTCCTCGACCGTAACTTTCTTGAGCAAAGAACAGGTTAAGTCTACTACCGAGACATTGGGGGTAGGTACGCGCATGGAAAAACCGTCAAGCCTCCCCTTTAGCTCTGGTATAACCAGGGATAATGCTTTAGCCGCTCCGGTTGAAGTAGGTATCATCGAGAGTGCCGCGGCACGGGCACGCCTTAGATCCGGATGCACCATATCCTGGACCCTCTGATCATTGGTATAAGCGTGAATGGTGGTCATCAAACCTTTTTCAATACCCCACTTATCATGAAGAATCTTGGCTATGGGGGCAAGGGAATTGGTAGTGCAAGAGGCGTTAGAAACTACATGGTGGTTCTTGGGGTCATACTTATCCTCATTGACTCCTAAGACTATAGTAATATCTTCACCTTCCGCAGGAGCAGAAATAATCACCTTTTTTGCCCCACCTTTAGTAATATGATTCTCTGCGCCCTTGACCTCTTTACCTTTTTTATTTACCCCATCTTTCTTGATGGTAAATAAGCCGGTAGACTCTACGACGATCTGAACCCCCAGGTCCTTCCAGGGAAGCTCAGAGGGGTCTTTTTTAGCCAGAACTTTGATAATTTTTCCGTTTACCGAAATCGAATCTTCCCCGACAGCCTTAACCTCTCCGCAAAACCGGCCGTGCACCGAATCATATTTGAGAAGATGCGCGTTACTTTTAGCATCGGTAAGGTCATTAACCGCTACCAATTCCAGATTTGAATTATTTTTTTCCAAGATCGCCCTTGCTACCAGCCGGCCGATCCTCCCAAAACCGTTGATACCTATCCTTGTTGCCATTTCTTTTCTCCCTCCTTATTTTTATACAGCCTTAAGATACTTTACCGCTAATTCCGGAGATGTGGGGTCAATATAAAAACCCGTGCCCCATTCAAATCCGGCTACCCGGGTAAGTTTAGGCATAAATTCAATATGCCAATGGTAGTATTCTGAACCGGCATCGCTGTCTACCGGAGACGAATGTATTATGTAATTATAGGAAAGGTTAACAAATACTTTTTTTATCCTGGTAACGGTATCTTTCAATATGCTGGCTAATGCCGGTAACTTCTCGGATGGCATATTGCAGAAATGACCGCTATGCCTCTTGGGGATTATCCAGATCTCAAAAGGAAAACGCGAAGCAAACGGACAAAATGAGAGAAAATGCTCATTCTCCGAGATGACCCTCTCCTGCTCCTGTATCTCCTGGCGGATCATGTCACAGAATAAGCAACGCTCGCGGTATTCAAAATATTTTTCTGCGCCCTTAATCTCCTCCATAACGTTCTTGGGGATCATAGGGAGCGCTACAATCTGCGTGTGCGGATGCTCAAGGGAAGCACCGGCGGCATGGCCGTAGTTCCTAAAAAGCATGATGTATTTGAAACGCTTATCTCTTGCCAGGTCCTGCCCCCTGCGGCAGCACATTGCCAGGAAAAGTTCTATTTCATTCTCCATCAGGTCGGGGATATCTTTATGGTGATACGGGGACTCGACAAGGACTTCGTGCGCGCCTATGCCGTTAGTCATATCGTAAATACCCAGTCCCCTTCTGTCTAAATCTCCTTCGATCTGAAGGGCAGGAAACTTATTCGGGACCACGCGCACTTTCCATCCCGGGGTGTTGGGGCTGGTGCCATTATCCCGGAAGGCCTCTATCTCCGGAGGAGTCATCTGCTCGCTGCCGTAACAGAAAGGACAGGTGCCGCCTTTAGGGACATACTGCTCATATTCAAAATCTTCCGGCTTATTAGGGTGATCCGTATCTACGATCACCCATCTCCCGGCTACAGAATCTCTTCTTAGTTCGGACATTAAACTTCAACCTCTCTTAAGAATTTCGCGGCGTTCTCAGGAGGGAGGGGGCAGATATAAAAACCCGTTCCCCATTCAAAACCGGCAACCCTGGTTAAGCGCGGCATAATTTCAATATGCCAGTGGTAATCCTGGTCTATGCTCTTCCAGTACCCGACCTTAG
>DATJPP010000095.1:0-12660 GCA_035506355.1 Candidatus Margulisiibacteriota bacterium
AGCCTTGCTTTGGCTGCTACGGATGCTCTTATAAAATATCAGGGAATAATTACATGCTAAAATGATAGTTAAGGCAATAATCAACAACCTCGCAAAACGTTTTAAATTTACAAATTTTGTATTATCTTGAAATGCATTGTAAAGGCCATTTATGCCCAATAACCACAGGATAAAATAAAATGGCATAAAAGGTATCAGGTACTTTTCTGAGACCTGATATAGATACAAGGGGATGAGCAACGCGGTGGAAGCAAAGAGGGAAACAACTATTATCTTTAAACGGTACTTATCCTTAAGCCAGGCTGCCATGGTCAAAAAAAGCAATATAAACTGAGTTATTATATAGAAGTATTTCTTCTCTGCAAATTTAAATGGGAAAACGCATCTCGTCATAATCCTCAAGGTGCTTTTTAAGCCCTCTACATACCTGCGCTGCACTAATTCCGGATATTTCGAACAAAATGAGAAAGCGGTAAATGACCGGCAATCTGACAAATAATTGAATTCTCTTCCCCCGGGATTAAGCATATATATTTGGTGTTCCCTATCCCCCTTGATTCCATCCATAAATAAAAAAACTCCGGCATCGCCGGCTTCTTCATCCCTGCCATTAATATGCAGGAGGGTATGATAAGTAATAAAAAGAGGCAAAAATCCCAGCACTAAAAATGAAATTCTTTTCAAAATAACCTTTAAGCCGTAATGACCCTGCCTAAAAAAGCAAAAAATCAATATAACCGCCCACAGACAATAAATAATCCCGTGATATTTCGTCAAGTAGGCAAGGCTTATCAGGATGCCGAGAAAGATGAAAGAGGCAGCTTTCTTATTTTCTCTGGTTAGAAGATCCCAAATAAACCAAAATACCGTCAGGGTCAGAAATGTAAAGAAATATTCTATGTAAGGAAAATAGCAGGGCCTGTTCTGCGCAAGAAAATAAACCATAAATATCGTCACCAGGAAGGCAGAGAAATTATTTAACAGTTTTTTGGTGACTAAAAATAGCGGGATAAGGCAGAGGCTGGCACTGAAGGCATTCAGATATTGGATCGAAATAAGAGGATTTTTGGTAAAAAGGGTCAAAAGGTGCGTAAGGATGGAAAAGAGGGGGGGATATATAATAGGGTTATCCAGTTGCCAATGTACGACAAAACTTAATTTATTGAAGATATTTCTGCCTAATTCGATATACCCGAAGAAGTCGTTAGACCAAACGATCTCGGGATAGGTTGCTTGGCCCAGAAATGATATCAGCAGGAATAATACAAAGCCAGTGCATATAATTATTTTTGCCAAACGTCCAAGCATATTTTGACTGGAGTTGAAAAAGAACCTAGTTCTTTCTTACCTACCAATGCACCTTCCTTCCTAAATAAGCGGGGAAGGATTTTAACAAAAATTTACTGAATAACTTGCTATGTCTTTATGAAATTTGAAAATACCGGTAAGCTTTATTATACGGAGAGGCTGGGATTCGAACCCAGGGACCCAGTTTCCCAGGTCAACTCATTAGCAGTGAGTTGCTTTCGACCACTCAGCCACCTCTCCAAGTTATATAACTTTAATAACATTCTATCATTAGTAAAATACCGTTTCAACGGATTATTGGGATGCCTTGGAGGAAATTCGCAACCCATCTCCAATCACAGGTGCTATATGCTTGCAGGAGGTTAGAGTTGAACTGGCGAATCAATGTTGGGTTCTGCTTGACAGCAACTTCTCTCCTGCATCATCAGGGATATTTTCATACAAACACTCATAAATATTTTCTTCGATAAGCGAAGGCAGAATGTAAGATCTCTTCCAATCCGTATTTAACAAACAATTTTGGGTGAGAATAAGGAACTTCCGTGAAATTTTACCACTATAAGTTAAATTTGGGTCGTCATCACTGCGTAAATAATTATTATGCAGAAAATAATACCTGGTAATCCTAGTGATTCGCTTCAAATATTCAACAATAGTTTTTTCATCCATTTCAATAAGACTACGGGAATTAAAACTGATATCGATGCTTTTGTCAGGAATATCGGGAAGTTGAAAATGAGGCATTAAAATTATATCATATGATTTAATAGATTCTTGAGTTAATTCTTCTTCGCCATAAAGTAGAATTTTTAGATTGGGGAAAGCGAGCATCAAGAAATAAGAACAAAGTGAAAGGACTATTGGAATATCAAAATCAAGATATTTGAATCGGGCATTATTATTCTTTAATAAATAATAAGCCATACCACCGAATCCTCCCCCTATTTCACAAACAACCGGATGCTTTATGCTCTTGCTCACAGCTAAGGAAGCTATACGTGAAGAATGGTAATGCATTCTTAATGCACAAAAAGGGATGAGGCTGCCTTCAATACTGATGCCGTAAGGATTCCCGATAGCAGGGAATGCTAACTCTTTTAAATTTCGCTCCTGTCCCAAAAATGCAATCCAAATATGTAAACGCTTCAGGTATTCATTAATATAAACATTATCTAGCCCTTTCCTTTGCAAATGATCAAAATCTGATCCAAAGTCAAGCCCTCGACTTATTCCGGAACGACAAAAATTCTTAAATAACTTCCTGGTTGATGCAATATCACCGTTAGTTAATGATGTGATGAGCGGACTGTAATGTTGATTAATGATGCCCTGCCATTCCTTACCTATTTTATAAGCAGGGATATCTAGCTCCTTAAACTTATCCTGCATAGAATTATATGTCTTGATTATCCTTTTGATTACTTCTGTCTCAAATTCCTCATCGGTATCTCCCAACCTTTCATTTAAGACCTCTCTCAAAGAAAAGGCATTATAATAAGGTGAGAAGCCCTTATGCTTAATAATATCTAATCTGGCTGATTTAATATATTTGCTTAACTTGCTTATGCTCCTCATCCAAAGCTTATGGTATTTTCTGTCCAAGAAGCTTTTTCTTGATGTTGCTTGGGATGGATTCGAATCAGATTGTTTGGTTTTCTTTGTCATAGCTAGATGAAAATTTGTGTCCAAATAGTCTCCATCTGATACTAAAAAACGTTAAAGTTTATTAAAGGGCGCTAAAATAAAAAATCTCTCTAACTTATTACGAGAGATTATAGCTACAATTTTTCAATGAGTTGCGATTTTGGCCCTGGTCGCCTTAGCAGTGAGTTGCTTTCGACCACTCAGCCACCTCTCCAGGATTTCTCTCATTTTCTTATCGGAAATTTGGCCCTACTAGCACCCCAAATGCTGGGGGCTTAAAATTTCTACCTACTTCTTCTTTCTCTTCTCCTTAAAGAATTCACTCAGCAAAGAGCTGCATTCCTTCTCTAAAAACCCGCCCTTTACCTTAATGCGGTGATTTAATCTCTTATTATTTACAATGTTCAAAACTGAACCGCAGGAGCCGGTTTTGGGGTCTTTGGCCCCGAAATAAAGCTTATTTATGCGCGCAAGCACCAAGGCCCCGGCGCACATACTACAGGGTTCAATTGTAACATACAAGGAAGAGCCGTTCAACCACTTTGTCCCCAGATAATTCTCCGCGGAAGTAAGGGCGAGCATCTCGGCATGCGCGGTGGAATCTTTCAGGAGCTCGATCTGGTTATGGCCGCGGGAGATGATTTTCCCCGCATATACGATTACTGCTCCGACAGGAACCTCATCCTCTGCGTAAGCCTTCTGCGCCTCTTTCAAGGCCTCCCTCATGTAAAAAAGGTGCTTATCCATCTCTGTTATTACGGCTCTTTTGGGAAGATTCCAAAGGAAATAAATGTCCTGGCGTACAGCTTAAGGCGGATAAAATGCGCCCAGCTGGGATCGAACCAGCAACCTTTAGTTCCGTAGACTAACGCTCTATCCAATTGAGCTATGGGCGCGCAATATTTTTATCGACAGCTCATCCTCGGCTACCAGGTTCTGAAGGATGAGCTATGGCAAGGATTCTAAACATTCATCATACCGATAATATTAAAGAATGACTTCATATCTACAAGCGAGAGGACGGCGAGAAGAGGCCCAATAATCTTATTGTTCTCCAGTACCCAGTTATCCACTATGTTTATGCTTTTGTCCAAAGGAGTAATGAGAGGGCTTGGAAATACCTCCAGCTTCAATTTCTCGTCTATGGAATTATAGGTATCAACGGAGAAAGTGAAGATCAGGCTTATCAAGCATATGGCGCTGTAGACAAAAAATACTATAGCGCTTAATAGAAAATAATACACCCGCTTTCTCCTTCTAAAAATACGACCCCTGCGGATCTTTGCTTATTTTACAATATTTACCAAAGTTATACAAGTTTTTACTTAGCGGAATACCGGTTAAAAACTTAGTTTATTTTTCAATCTATTATGTTAAAATACATTCAGTTCAAGACGAGATTGGCAGTATTATTGCTATTACAGTAATACCCAGATAATGGATAAAACAACGATAAGAGGGCATTTTAACCGCATTGCAAAAGACTACGACCACTGGAAACACGCCAACAGTTTTTATTATTCAGCCCTTAAGGATTTCTATAGAAACTGCGTTCCTCCCGGACAGCGGGTTCTGGAGCTGGGATGCGCTACCGGAGATATACTTGATAGCGTAAATCCCTCCTTTGGCGTCGGCATTGATAATTCCGAGGCCATGCTAGGCATCGCCTCTTCCAAGCACCCTCGCCATAAGTTCATCGTTTCGGACGCGCAAGATCTGGCCTTGAAAGCCAAATTTCAATATGTGATCATGTGCGATCTTCTGGACCATGTAACAGACATATGGATGGTCCTGCAGGAGGCACAGGGCACCCTGGATGAAGGCGGTTTCCTTGTGCTCAATACCATAAACCCGCTATGGTCTGTCCTTTTTGGTATCTTTGAGAAATTAAAGCTGAAGATGCCTGAGGGCGAACATAATTTTGTCTCACTGCCGGATATAAAATCGCTGCTCAGCTTGTTCCCATTCAATATCGAGGATTCCGGATATTTTATGCTTATCCCTAAAACGCTGCTGGGAATAGGGCCTTTTGTAAACAGGATTGCCTCTCGTATTCCCGGATTAAGGGCGCTTTGTTTATGCCAATACGCCATCTTAAAAAAGACCGCCGATGGCATAGACAAAAAACTACCCAGCGTAACAATAGTGATACCGTGTTTTAATGAAGAGGGTAACGTTGATACCTGCGCTTCGCGCATACCCTCGATGGCGCCTAATCAAGAGATTATTTTTGTGAATGATGGCTCCACGGACAGGACGGAACAAAAAATCAGGGATTTGATGAAACGGGACAGCCGGGTCAGGATCATCACTTATACTCAATGCCAGGGAAAAGGCCACGCTGTGCGCAGGGCTTTTCAAGAGGCCAGGGGAGAGATATTGATGATACTGGATGCTGATATGTCGGTCATGCCAGAGGACCTTCCGAAGTTCTATCTGGCCTTAGCCTCAGGAAGGGCTGATTTCGTAAATGGTACGCGCATGATCTATCCGGTAAAAACATCCATGCACCTGCTGCACATATTTGGAAATAAAGTTTTCAGCATACTTTTCAGCTGGCTGCTTGGCCAACATATTACTGATACCCTCTGCGGGACAAAGGCTTTCTTTAAAAGAGATTACGACAGGATAAAGAAATTATTTAAGGATGACCCCTGGGGTGATTTTGACTTTCTTTTAGGCGCAGCAGACCTTAAGTTACGCATAAAGGAGATGCCCATAAACTATCAGTGCCGCGTTGCAGGCTCTTCTAAGATGAAGCCTTTCAAGCACGGTTTTATCCTTCTGCTGCGGGTATTGCGTGGATTCAAGGAGTTGAAGATTAATGCGCTGTTTGGCAGAAAGAAAAGCTAACCAATGGCCGCGGATGTAGTCCTAGTCAATCCCTTCCCTAATGCCGCAGGGACCAATGACGTTACTGTCCAGGCTCCTATGGGTCTGCTTTATATCGCTTCTTCTCTGGAAAGCCGGGGTTACAGCTGCAATCTTGTTGACGCTAATGCCCTCAAGCTGGATGATGAGCACGCCGTCTCTCTGTGCCTTAAAGAGGATCCTTTATTGGTAGGCATGCATGTTAACGCCCTGAATTTCCAGGCGGCGATGAGATACAGCAGGATAATCAAAGAGCAGGGACCGAAGATAAAAATTGTTTTCGGAGGACCGCATGCTACCGCCTCTGCGCAGGCCTGTCTGGCGCCGGGTACGGTTGATGGGGTTGTCTGCGCGGAAGGAGAAAGAATCTGCGTTGATATAATCGGGCGCATTAAGAAAAACGCGCATCCCTTTGAAGGCCTTTTGGGCGTATGTTATATGGATAACGGTGCCTTTGTGCGCAACCCACCTGCTGAGCGCATCGAAGATATCGACAACCTGCCAATCCCTGCATACCATCTTTTGCCCGGCCTGAACAATTATAAAACCAGGGTGCGCCGCTGGCCGTTCATGGGGATCATCACCAGCCGGGGATGCCCTTATCGCTGCAGTTTCTGCAGTAAGGATATATTTGGGACAAAGATTACCCTGCGCAGTCCCGAAAACGTTGTGAGCGAGATTGAATTCCTCATCCGTTCCATGGGTATCCGCCAGATCGATATCCTCGATGATAACTTTACTTTTGACCGTCAAAGATGCGAAAATATATGCCGCCTTTTGATCAAGAAGTCACTTCCGGTGATTCTGAATCTCCAGAGCGGGGTGCGCACGGAGACTATAGATAAGGAGATGCTTATACTCCTGAAGAAAGCAGGGGTTTTTAAGATCGCCTTCGGTGTTGAAAGCGGCGATGAGGATATCCTGCGTGCCGTGGATAAACGGGTAAATCTGGATCAAATCAGGAAAACAGTAAAGCTGGCGCGTCAAACCGGGATGGTTACTATCGGCTTCTTTATGCTCGGGCTTCCCTACGATACTGAACATTCTATGCAGAAAACAATTGATATTGCCAAGGAATTAAACTGCCATATTGCGAACTTTATGATAACTATACCTTTTTACGGTACCCCGCTGTATGATCTCGTGCAGGAGAAAGGCAGGATGCTCGTCGATACAAGAGAGGGGATCTCTTCGGGTTTCTACGGAGGCAAGGCTTTCTTTGAATTCCAAGGGATGACTGCCGGTATGGTGGAGCATTATTACAAAAAGGCTTATCGTGATTTCTATAACAGGCCGTCAAAGCTGATGGATATTCTCTCTACCATCCGTTCATTCGGAGAATTACGCTGGCTACTCGAAGCGGGCTTCAGTATTATTGCCAGCGGGATTAAAAAAGGGTGATTTCCTGAAGATGAAGATAATAAAAGACAGGATTTTCTGGCTGGTCATGGCTGCATCCTTGATTTTGCGTATCGCGGTAATCAATAAGCCTTTCTGGATTGATGAATCCATCAGCCTCTATATTTCCCGCTTGCCGCTGGACCAGATCATCCCCTATCTACTCAGGGGCTGCGATGTCCATCTGCCCCTGTGGAACCTTATCATGCTCGGATTGATAACTCTCTGTAATTCCTATTTATTTGTGCGCGCCTTCTCGCTCTCCTGCGGCCTTATTCTGATATGGGGCACATATTCACTCGGTAAGGATATTTTTAACCGCAAAGCTGCCCTTATAGCGGCCTCCCTGCTCGCCTTATCTCCGGGCTACATTTATAATTCTGTCGAGATGCGCATCTATAGCTTCTGGGCGATGTCAAGCGTGTTTATGACTATCAGCTTCTTAAAGCTCATGGAGGAGCCCGGAAAAGTGCCCCTGCTTCCGGCAGCCTCTTATATTTTTTCCGCACTACTTTGTCTTTATTCGCACTACTTTACTGTTTTTCTCCTCATAGCGCAATTACTGGTATTCATTTTATATCTGCCCAGGGCTAAGAATAAGACTAAATCGTTTTTCTGGGTCTACGGGACAATTTTTCTCTTTTCTCTCCCGCAGGTCTATTACTTCTATCTGCAATCTTTGACATTTTCGAAATGGAGTCTCTATTACATCTGGTCTCAAAGAGTAGGTAATCCCTTTAATAACTCTCTGGCTATATTTTATTATTATGCCGGCGCAAAGAGCACGTTTCTCCTCCAGGCGGCTATTATACTCTTAGTATTATTTATATCTCTCAAAAGGGCCACAAAATACCCTCTGCGGGGTATCCGGCTGGATACGCTTATCAAGTTCCTTAGCCCGACTATCAATAACTACAGGGTGAATCTTTTGTTCTTGTTATTTTTAGCGCCCTTTGCCTTTCTCTCCGTGGGGAATCTTATGGGCAGGAATTTCTATCATGGCCGCTATTTTATCCCTTTCATGGTGCCGTATTTTCTTATCCTTGGCGGGTTGTTTTCTTCTTTAAAAGGAAAAACCGGTACATTCTTTATCTGCCTGCTGCTGGGAATTTCCTTGTTAAGCGGATTGAGGTATGTTGTGAATTTACGCGCCCAGCCAAAGCTGGATTTTGATTCCATAGCTTCCGCCATTCAATCCAAAGCTAAGCCTCAAGATACAATTGCAGTCAGCAATCTCCTTAAATATTTTCATTTGTTTAATTTGATACCTAGACCGGTCAAGGTGGTTGCTGACCCACAACAAATCATAAATACCTACATACTGACGATCTTCGACTTTAAAGATGGCGAGGTAATCATCCGGGATACGCGGGCTTTAAAGAATGGGAGCCGGATATGGGTAGTTAACGAACCGCGGATTAAGGCAACAGAGCGTGTAAAGTGGATAGATAGTGACGAACGGCTGCAACTCCGGGAAAAGATACTCTTAAAAGACGCGGAGATAGAGTGTTACGAGGTAAAATAGTAACCGTGGCTGTTAGGATGCCCTCTCCCTAACAACTCTCTATAAAAATTATGGTGGAGCTGAGGAGGATTGAACTCCTGACCCCTTGCATGCCATGCAAGTGCTCTCCCAGCTGAGCTACAGCCCCAAAGTCCTTAAAAACTCCATTTATCTATTGACCAGTGTTATTTTAGAATATAAAATAGGTGGCGTCAACAAATTATTGCCGAAGTGGTGGAATGGCATACACGTCGGTCTCAAAAACCGATGAGCGTAAGCTCGTAAGGGTTCAACTCCCTTCTTCGGCATAAATTTTCCCAACAATCATTCGCTGGGAAAATTTACGCGCGAAGCGCGGAGCTAGGCACCACTCTATTTTTTGGGCTTGTTTGAACCGCAATTCTGTCCCAGGTAAGGAAGGATTGCCTGGTACACCCGCTGCGCGATCAATTTATAACCTGC
The DNA here is from genome assembly GCA_035506355.1 of Candidatus Margulisiibacteriota bacterium. Taxonomy (GTDB): domain Bacteria; phylum Omnitrophota; class Gorgyraeia; order Gygaellales; family Profunditerraquicolaceae; genus DATJPP01. The sequence continues at coordinate 9,188 of DATJPP010000095.1, forward strand.
GCCGTTGGGATGGAGAAAATCGCTCTTCATACTGGGGTTGGTGATTATTCCCCTCATTATCCCCGGGATAAATATAGCCTGTTTTTCCCTGGCCAGCCTGAAAAACCCCCTGCGATATTCCGCAAGAAACATACCGGCACTTATATCCGCTATCGCCACCATAGCTCCTTTTTTCTGTATAAGATCAATCATATCGCTGATGTTGGCCAAGGTGACGTCCTCGGGGGTCTTGCGCAGGAAATCATTCCCGCCAAATTCAATGATAACCAGAGTAGGCTCTTTTTCCAGAACATCGGGCCCAAGACGCCCCATGGCTTCGCTGGTAGTATCGCCGTCTATTCCGGAATTTATAACCGGTATAGGCAACATTTTCCCCAGCTGCGTAGGATAATCTTCGCCCCGAAGCGCTCCATATCCAAAAGTAAGACTGTCACCGAAGCAAATTATATTTTTCCCCGAAGCCCCTATATTCTTAATCTCTCTTTTAATGCATCCTGAAGAAGCAAGAAGCAAAAAAGCAAAAAATAAGAAGCCGTATCTACGCATACCTTAACCTCAGTTGACCGCAGGCGGCATTTATATCCCTGCCGCGCTCCCTGCGCATAGTCACATTAATCCCATGTTTTGCAAGGTAATCTCTGAATAAAATTGCCTCCAGCTTATTCACAGTCTCAACCTGAAGCCCTTCTATGGGATTAAAAGGAATAAGGTTCACCTTGCAATTAAGCCCTGCCAGTATTTTACTTAACTTTAGCGCTTTTTGCAAATCAGAATTTACCCCCTTGATCAGGATATACTCAAAGGTCACCTGCCGGTTGGTCTTATCGATATATTCCGCGCAAGCATTAATCAGTTCCTTTAAGGGGTATTTCTTATTGATCGGCATAAGTTTAGAGCGGGTTGCCTCATCCGCGGCGTGCAGGGAAACAGAAAGCTCAACCTGCAGGCCCTCTGCTGATAGTTTCTTGATACCGGGTATTACTCCGGCGGTAGAGATGGTGATCCTGCGCGCACCTATATTAAAGGCCTCGGGGGAATTTATAACCCTGATGGCCTTAATCAGATTATCGTAATTATCCAGCGGTTCCCCCGTACCCATAAACACGAGATGGGTAAGTTCCCTGCGCAGCGAATTATTCTTAATGTAACGGAGCTCTCCTAGCATTTCTGCAGTGGTAAGGTTACGCTTAAATCCGGATTGGCCGCTGGCACAAAAACTGCAGGTAAATCTACATCCCAACTGCGAAGAGATACAGGCAGTCACTCTTTCATCAAAAGGGATGCTCACTGCTTCAATTGCGCCCCCGTCTTTAAGGCGCAGGAGGAATTTCTCGGTCCCGTCAATGGAGCGGAGGGACTTGATTAATTCTAAGTTATGAAGCGAGAATTTCTCTTCCAGGTTCTTCCTTAAGCCTTTTGGTAAATTGCTCATGCTGCTGAATTCGGTTGCACCCTTCTTATAAATCCAATTGAAGAGCTGCACGGCGTGAAATTCGGGTTCCCTTAAATCCCTGAAGTATTTTTTCAGTTCCTCTAAGCTCAATTCCGTTATCTCGGGCATATTATTTCTCTTTATCCCCCAGCCTCTTCTGCAAGAATTCCCGGAATTCCTGGGGGAATTCAATTTTGGCCTTTCCCGCAGAACATTTCTCTATCGCTTCCATAATCTTGGGCATGCGGGGATAGGGGATGGAGAGTAAAAGTTTGTCTTTTTCTACGGCGCAGATCTTTCTGGCGGTATAATCGTAAAAAGAAATATTTGCTTCTTTGGTAGCCAAAGGATAAATAATGCTCATCCTGCAGGTAGGCCCTCCTATTTTTATCTTCGGCATCGTCCCGTCAGTAAAGGTAAGCAGCGTAAGGAGCCTGCAGGCCTGCTCGGCGTTTACTATGAAGATGACTAATTGCGGCTTTGACTCGGCAGCCTCTAAAGGAGACAATAAAAATGAGGAGGAAGAATTATCGGGAGGCTCATCCATCTGCGAGAGGAGATTATCCAGGGCAGGGTAAGAAGAAAATAATTTTTCCCCCTCCACCACGAATTTCTTAACCATTCCGGAAACTTTGGGATCCTGGATTTTATGGAATCCCAGGTGCCAGGCAGCGCCAAAGCAGGAGTTATTTGCCTTATCTATCTCTATCCGGGCGCCCTTACCGGCGTCCAGAAGCGCCCGGCATATCCTTTGTTTTCTTCCATCCTCTTTCAAGAAAACACGGGAAAGTATGCTTATCGCCACGGGGCTGTATTCCAACTGCAAGAGTTCTTTGAGGATTAGCGCGTAATCCTGCCATTCTTTTTTCTCCATAACCGGCTCCTTTGTAACCAGATTTTTATATTATACCATAAAAAATTAAGGGCACCTGAAGCTTATTATTTTTCAGGTGCCCCTAACATATGCTGCTGATCAGAAAGTATACTTGACGCTGGTATAGAACTGATCCTCTCCTTTATACTGTCCGTTTGAATCCATCTCGCTACCGTAAAGATAATGCATCCCGAGAGTAAGCCAGAGGTTATCCTTTAATTCATAGGTAACCTTTGGCGAAATCCTCCCCTGGTTATCATCGGTAAAGCTCCATAATATCTCGGGCTTAAGCCGCTGATTAAGGAAGTCGGTAGATATTTTCAAAGTAAAGATATTCTCTACCTGGTCCGCAAAACCATAGGTGAAGGCGTTCATGGGATATTGCTGCTGCGCCGGAAGCCCGAAATTCTTGGCCTTACCGTGCTCCAGGATATACTGGGCATACTGCGCGCTTATCACCCAATTGGTAAAGATAGTCTTGTCTGCGCCAACCAGCCAGAAGATGTTATTCCAGCGCGCTATCCTTTTCGCGGAAGCAATAAGCGGGTCTCCGATGTAGGTCGGCTCGTCTCTGTAATAAGCGAAGTCCCCCCGGAAGGTAATCCCCTGCAGAAGCCCGGGATTAGTTACGCTTTTATTAAAAGAGGTCCCGTATAACTGATAACGCTTGAATGCCCGGTCTACTTTCCACGTAGATCCAGGTCCCCCGAATCCACCGGCCAGAATAGTAGTATTCCTAGCGGAATAATAGTAACCGTTCAGGTAATTAAAGGTGTAGTCCAGATCCCCAATCCGGTCAGACCATTGTAAGCCAAAAGTAGAATTTTTAAACTGCCTCCCGGGGTAATAGATGTTCTCGATAACGCTGCTGCCCATCGCTAGCTGTGCCTTCTTCCAGGTGTTGTAGCGGGTGTAAGCATAGGTGCAAAACGGAGCGCCTATGGGCGCAGATGTAGACTGTTCAAAATCCGGGATGATTAACAACTGCAGATTGGAATTCAGCTTCGGTGAATAGTTAAGGTTAGCCATCCAGAGGGGAATGCGTATATCCTGCATATCCGGAAGCCAATACTCGCTTAAGTCCACCGGGTTGACCCTGTCTAAGATGGTAATCCCGTCTGCCTGACCCCAGGCTACCTGTTGTTTCCCCAGCCTTAAGAACAAGGG
>DATJPP010000096.1:0-2867 GCA_035506355.1 Candidatus Margulisiibacteriota bacterium
TCAATGACTGTAAAGGGGTAAATCGTGGAATCCCGCCCTATCTTTACCCCGTAACTGATAAAGGTGGAACGGGGGTCAACTATGGTAATCCCCTGCAACATGAGACCTTCATTAATCCTCTTCTGCATAACGGAGTTTGCAGTGGATAGCTCCGCGCGGGAGTTTATCCCCAGGGCCTCCTGGATATCCTCAATCTTCACTGCGTCCACCAGGCCACCATCCTTGTAAATTATCTCAATGGTATCAGTCAGGTAATATTCTTTTTTGCGGTTATCCGGGCGCAGTCCCTTAAGCGCCTTCTCAAGCTTGCCCTTATCAAAACAGATGATACCGGTATTTATCTCCTTGATATCCTTTTGCACATCATCGGCGTCTTTCTCTTCTATTATCCCGCGGATATTAAAAGACTTGTCCCTCAGTATCCTGCCGTAACCGGATGGCTTCTCCAATACCGCAGTAAGCAGCGTGGCATCGGAACCATTCTCCATATGGTATTTAAGCAGCTTATTTATCGTCTCTTTCTTCAGTAAAGGATTATCCGCATAGAGCACCAGCACCGTGCCTTTAAAATTATTAAGAAGCGGCAAGGCAACTTTGACCGCATCGCCTGTTCCCAAAAGGCGCTTTTGTATGACCACTCTGACTCCGGCCCCAAGTGATTTATTCACTTCCTGATGTTTATGTCCTAATACGGCGACAATCTTATCGGCCTTTAAGGAGCCAACCAAATCCAAAACATAGCCGATCATCGGCCTGCCGCAGATTGGATGCAATACCTTAGGCATATCGGATTTCATCCGCGTGCTCTTCCCTGCCGCCAGCATTATTACCGCGATATTCTTCTTCAACTGAACTCCTTCTATAATTAAAGTAGCTGGGACGTATGGACTCGAACCATAATAGCGAGACCCAAATTCTCGTGTCCTACCGTTGGACGACGTCCCAATCTGATGTGCTACCTCCTGCCGCTTATAAAGTTGAGACGCCCTTTTCCTTCTCTTGCGCGTATCCCTCCAAGACCCTCTTCTGCAGGTATTCCCTGAAGGACTGCGTGATGGGGTGCGCTATATCCTTGTGCTCCATCTGGGAATTTCCGGCGGCAACTTCCTGCTCCGGCTGCTTGGCGACTAAGGGTAGCTGTGCGCCGCACTGGTTGCAATACTTACTGCGCAGTTCATTCTTGAAATTGCACTTGGGACAAGGCTGCTTTACCTTTCTTGAGGGCATGGCGATAAATAAGCCGGTAGTGCCTTCTATTACTTTTATATTCCTGACCACAAAGGCATTGTCAAAAGTTACGGTGGCGTATGCCTTTAGTTTTTTATCGGGAGAATCCTTTAAGACTACCCTGACCTCAGTTATCTCCATAGTTAGACCTCCTAAGCGTTAACGCGTCCCTAGAATGTGCTTACGAGAAATATCCTCCACGAGCGGCCCTTACCTTTAAGCTGCCTCGCTATGGTTGCGGCCTCCTTTCTCGAAGAAGCAATTCCAAATACTGCCGGACCGCTTCCGGACATCAAGACTGTTTTTAGGCCTAGACTTGCAAGCTTATTCTCGATGCGCCTGACTTCAGGATAAAGCCTGGCAGTAACCTCTTCCAGGCTGTTATAAAGCAGGGAATCTTGGCGGAAAAGCCGTTTTTGCCTTAACGCCAAGTTAATTATTTTAACATTACAATTTTTTCTTGTCAACCCAGAATATTCGTCAAATTTAGCGTAGATTAAGGGGGTTCTAACCTTAATCTTAGGGACTACAAGCAGGTGCCAGAGCCGCACGCCTTTCAATGAGGGTAAAGGCCTGATTTCATCCCCTCTTTTCGTGCCTAAGGCAAATGGGGTATCGTAAATGAAGAAAGGAACGTCGCAGCCTATCCTTTTCCCCAGCTCAACCAGCCTTTTCTTGCTTAACTTCAACTTCCAAAGCCGGTTTAAGCCCATAAGCACCGTGGCAGCATTACTTGAGCCTCCCCCTAAACCAGCCCCCACGGGGATGCGTTTTACAATCTCTATCTCAATACCTTTCAAACAGTTAAATTCCTGCTGTAATAATTTCGCGCTACGAAAACAAAGATTAGTCTCATCTTCGGGGACTTGAGGATCGGAGCAGGAGATCTTTATTAATTTATCCTGGCGGACTTTCAGGATTATTTTGTCGCAGAGGCTGATGCGCTCGAAAATGGTCTTTAGGTTGTGGTATTTGTCTTTGCGTTTATTAAGTACCTGCAGGTAAAGGTTAAGCTTGGCGTGGGAATTGAGGATCAATTCGCTTCCTTAAGAGATAATTTTTAGGGCCGCCTTTTCGATGTCGGCGCTGGTCAAGTTGTACTCTTTCATCAGTTCAGCCGGATCGCCTGATTGACCATACCTGTTACGCACCCCCAGACAGAGAACCCGCAGAGGAGAGCCTTCCGATACTACTTCATCAACCGCAGCCGCCAACCCCCCGATAACGGAATGCTCCTCGCAGACCACGATCCCTTTTGTGGATTTGGCCGCTTCCAGGATAGCCTGGCTATCCAGGGGCCTGATGGTATGCATATTAATCAGGCGCGCCTTTATCCCTTTGGACTCCAGGTTCTTAACTGCGATAAGCGCCTCCTGCGTCATTATCCCGCAGGAGATAATGGCAAGGTCGCCTCCCTCGGCAAGTACTTCCGCCTTACCCAGCCTGAACTCCTGCCTGTGCTCTATGCTTTCGACCTTCGAGCGGCTGAGGCGTATATAAAAAGGCCCTTTGGTATTTGCGGCGGCGAGTACCGCCTGGCGGGTCTGCTCCCCGTCGCAGGGGACGATAATATTCATATTCGGTATCACGCGCATCAGCGCGATATCTTCCAGCGCCTGATGGCTCGCTCCGTCCGGCCC
>DATJPP010000097.1:0-4290 GCA_035506355.1 Candidatus Margulisiibacteriota bacterium
TTTCCCTCGATCTTTTGAATACACTCCGCTAATCTCTGCGCCAGGGATACCCCGCGGTTCCTGATGCCAACGAGGCATAAATTCTCAGTCCCCTTGGATTTTTCCAGTATTTCATGGGCAATGCGCATAATCGAACGCGCTACCGCTTCTTTGTCTAAGATTTTTGCTTTCTCTCTCATTTTCGCCTCGCAATAAAAAACCCAACCGTTTGTTTTTCGGTTGGGTAATTCACTCTTGCTGAGTTGCTTTTCATTTTTTTCCACCTTCCCGGCCTCTCAAGAGCCGGCTTAAAGGTTCATCTAATTTGTATAAATATAACATCAAACTCCTTCTTTGTCAAGGTTAAAATACCGGTGTGGCGCTTCATTACGGGCTGCGGAAGGAACGTTCGTATCCAGCGATAACCTCCTTGGCTTCTCCAAATGCGCGTATCCGTCCCTGGTCAATCCAAAGTGCCCTTCTGCACTGCTCTTTTAAGAAAGAGGCGTCGTGCGAAGTCATGATGACTGTTTTATGGGAAAGATTTAAATTCTGGAAATATACTTTGCATTTTTCGACAAACCCCTGGTCAACAGAGACCAGGCTTTCGTCGAATACCAGGAAATCGCTCTTCACCTGGAAGAAAACGCTGAGCGCAAACCTTGCCTGCTGTCCGGTGGAGAGCTCCTTAAGCGCGGAGTAAGCCATATGTGAAATCTCCGCCATCCTCAAAATATCATCTATCTTATTTTTGAGAAAGCTCCTCCCTAGGCCATATACCGCTCCAAACAAATATATGTTATCTATAACGGTTAAATCGCCACAGGAGCCGACAGAGAATTTAAAGAGGCAGACCGGATTTTCTTTTACTTCCAGCTCTCCCGCGGTCTTGTCGTAAATACCGGTTACAATTCTCAGCAACGTTGTTTTACCGCAACCGTTTTTGCCGACGATGGCAATCTTTTCGCCCTTTTTAATCTCGAAAGAAATGTCTTTTAATACCCACAACTCATCCTTAACCCTGCTTCCTTTGATAAGTGAGCTTAATGCCCTCAAAAATGTCTTTTTGCTTTTACGCAGATAAAAACGCTTGGACAAATTCTGCGCTTTCACGATAATATCGCTCATGACCTCTCCAGGGCAAAATTTTCAATTGCAAGGAAAATGGAATAGCTTAAAATCAACAGGGCCAAACCCAAGACCAGGGCATACAGGTAGTTGTACAAATTCAAATTTCCGCCTTTTATAATAATTTCGTGAAATGAAATCACATAAGGAGTAATGGGGTTAGCCCAATAGATGAAGTTGCGGAATAATAAGGATACGCTCTCTAATTTATAAAAAATCGGAGTGACAAAAAGGAAGAGCCGGGAAAGCAGCATCCAGATGTGTTCTATATCCCGGACAAAACAATAAAGCAGGGAAAGCAAAAAACTGAAGCTTAAGATAAGTGCCATATAACTAAGCAGCAGGGGCAGGAGCAGGAAAATCTGCCCGCCTGAGAATACCCCATAAACGAAGCTTAAGATCAGACAAAGCGCCAATTCAATGATAAATTTATAAGTATGCACGAAGAGCCGCGATAGGACAACCATCTCCCGCGGGACTGTAGTGTTCAGGATAAAGTCCCTGTTTATGGAAAAAACCTTGGTTGAATAAGTCGTTGTAGCGATAAAGAAATTAACGCATGCTATCCCCACCAGAAGATATAATGGATAGGCGGGTATCTTTTGGCTAAAACTAAACTTGAAGATAAAATACATTATCAAGAGCATGAGGACCGGGTTTAAACAACTCCATAAAAAACCCAAGATTGAATTTTGGTCGGCAAGCTTAAGCTCTGCCCAGACCAACTCCACCATAAGGCGCCTGTTCCCCCTGGCAAATAACCGCATCGTCCTTACCTTTAGCTTCTTTAATAAGCTGCCTAAGTTCATCTGCCTATCCTGTATTTAACATTTCTATCGAATGGCCTTATATAACCGGCACACTCTCCGGAAACCCACGAAAACAACCCTAAGGCCAAAAGAGGGGAGGCCTTTATAAAATGCGCGATATCTCTCTTGTTTCTCAGATTTCTGATTGTTACAGCAAGAAATAATTTCATTAGAATAAAACAGGAGCAAACCCCATAGGCCCATCTTCTCGGCCCCGAAAAACCCTGGCTGTTGGCCCTGACCCTGGCGAAAGAACGCCCATGATAATATTCATGCCTTAAGAATTCCGCCAAGCCTTTAATATTATTGTGAAATACGAGTATGGCGGGGATAAATCTTATGCGCAAACCATCTTTTCCTATCCTCCAGTGAAATTCTGTATCGGAAGAATAAGTCCCTTCTATAAATCCGCCGTATTTTCCAAAGATATCCTTTTTATAAGATATGTTCGCACCGGCCATATCCACAAACCATCCCGGAGCAGTATTGGGCATCCACTGGCTGAACTCGCAGAGATACGCTGCCCAACCAACATAGCTTTCCGGATTCCCGTTGGCAATCGCGCCCCCGATTGCAAGATAAGGGGAAGAATGGTTTTTGAGGATTTCATTTACCCAGTTTTTAGCGACCCTGCAATCGGCATCGACAAAAGCGATTATCCTGCCACTGGCCTTAGAGATGCCGAAGTTGCGGGCATCCCCCACAAACTTCCTCTTAGAAAATCTATAAAGCCTGGCTTCAGGGAATTTTTCTTCAACTATTTTAGCGGCGGTATCATTGCTAGAACTATCAATGACGATAATCTCAAAATCCCTATCCGCGTCCTGATGCCTTAGGGAATCCAGACACCCCTCTATGGTGCGTTCGGAATTGTATGAAGCGATAATAATGCTTAATTCTACTGCCGGCTCGTTAGCATTCATCTCTTCCAGCTCTTAAGCTTGATGTTTAAGCCATACGCTGTGCTGTATATAATGAACATGGGAAGGTGAATAAAAAAATAGTAGGGGATAAAAACTAATAAATTTATTATTTTCGCGTTTAATAATTCAAAAACAAAGAGGTTCCTTAGGAAAAGATAGGATCTGCGCAAGAGAAATCCGTTCATGGTAGCGGCATTTCTATGCCATACCAGTGCGTTTTTTGCTATGACCACGCGGAAATTATTCTTTTTCGCCCGGACATTAAAATCTGTCTCTTCAAAATAAAGCTCATAGATATTACGCAGACCGCCAATCTTCCGGAAAACCGATGACTTGATAAGATTGGAACACCCCAGGACCGAATCTACATCTTCCGCTACTTTCTTCTCGTCATTAAAAATATCTTTCCCGTATTTGAGCTTCTTGAGCCTGCCCGTCCAAAAATCTATGGCATAACCGGCATTATCAATTACTTTGGGTTTATCGTAAGAACATATCAGAGGGCATACAACTCCTGTCCTTTCATCCTCTTCGCCGATTTCTACCAGCCTGGTCAAAGAGTTGCTTTCTACCGCCACATCATTATTTAATATCCAAATATAATCCGAACCGTCCTTTAAGCCATAATCGATGCCCTGATTTACCGCTTTTACATAACCGATATTTCTTTTGTTTCTTAAAATAACGCTGGCTGGATAAAGGCTGGAAACGGCTTCGCAAGAGGCGTCTTTCGAATTATTATCAATGACCAAAACCTTGCAATCCTCTTTTGGGAAATTTAACCCCCTTATGGAAGCCAGGCACTCAAGAAGCTGCTCTTTTCCGTTCCAGTTCACTATTACCGCCAAGACCTTTGGGTTAGGCATAATCTTTTAGCCCGGGAAATTCAACGCCGGGCGTTCTCCTCTTCCGGTGAAAGCAAATAGTCTCTGATTGTCTGGGCGATTATCCTGTTCCTCTGCGCTTCCCCATAACCTTCATCTTCCAAACGAATATCTTTACTTAAGGCCTCAAAGAAATATGCTCCTGTAGAGAGGTAGGGAATACCCCTGCTCCTGCAATACCGCAGCAAGAAACTTTCTGCGTCTTTATTCCCCCTGTCGATCATCTTGATCTCCTGGGGAGAGAATATATATACAAAAACCGGCCTGGCGTGGCAGCTACGGATTACCTCTACTATTTGGTCAAGAATGGCAGCAGTAAGCTTCCTCCTTTTCTCGGATTTATCTGCCTTCTCATTCCTCCAATAATAGTCATCGTAAAAGATGGATGCTGAATCGATAATCTTTAGCCGGTAAGGCTCCTGTTTTAATACTGAAGCAATGGAAGGCACGGGGATATTCTTGAGTTTTAATTTATTGCGAACAAGATCAAATCTTGGTTTTGGGTAAGGAGCGAATTCTAACATATTTAGAAACATATCTGCAGATGCAAAACCCAGTATAACCATA
>DATJPP010000098.1:0-17810 GCA_035506355.1 Candidatus Margulisiibacteriota bacterium
GCAACGGCCCGGTGGGTTCAATGAAGCTGGCATTCATCAAGGAATACACGCGTTTTGAAAATATCGCCAGGACGGAGTCGGGTTAAAGCGGAGCGGTTAAGAAAATTATTGCTTTGAGAAAATAGTTTATATATAATAACATAAATGCGCAGGATTTTATTATCACTTCCGATTCTTTTTCTAGCCATAGCAAATACCTTATCTTCGCAGGCCTTATCTTTAGCCCAGGAAGAACAGGCGAGCGCGCCTCCATCATCCCCCCAGACGGAAAAATCCGTTACCGCCATAGAGATTAAAGGGAACAAGAGCATCAGTACCAATACGGTCGTCTCCAAGATCAAGACGCGCATAGGGAGCCCCTACCTTGAGAATGTCATAAGCGACGACTTAAAAAGGCTTTATCTTTTAGGATACTTTAGCGATATCAAGATTGACACCGAAAGCTATAAAGATGGCCTTAAAGTCATCATCACCGTGGTCGAGAGGCCGGTCATAGAAAGCATCGCCTTCTTTGGTATTAACCGCATCACCATGAAGGACGAGAAGTTAAAAGCCCTGCTTAAATCTAAGGAGACGCAGTATCTGGATTATCCTACCTTAGCCGAAGACGTAGCTACCCTAAAGAATATGTATGAGAAGATGGGGTATAGCCAGGCAGAGGTAAATTACGGCGTGGATATAAATAAAGAGACGAATAAGGCCAAGGTCGCTTTTAATGTTTCGGAGAGCAAGAAGGTAAGGATCAAGGATATTTACGTAGAAGGGAATAAGGCCATAAGCCGCGCACGGATACTGAAGCTTATAAAGACCAAGAGTGCCTGGCTCTTTAATGCCGGAGTGCTGAAAGAGGAAGTCTTAAAGGAAGATATGGAGCGCCTGAAAGGTTTCTATCACCGCGCCGGTTTTACCGATGTATCCGTCGCATACGAGATAAAGCATGACCCCAAGAGGGCTTACCTTATATATCTGACCATAAAGATAGAGGAGGGCAAGAAATACCTGGTAGGCAACATTACCCTGCAGGGTAACAAGGATATCCGTGAAAAAGAGCTTATTGTAAAATTAAAGGATTGCATACCCGGGAAGGTCTTCAGCCAGGAGGCAATGAAGTCCGATGTGGCTAACATACAAAGTCTGTATTTTGACCGCGGCTATATCTCTTGCCAGGTCCAGGATAGCACCTTGCTTAACCCTGCTACCGGGCGCATCGATATACTTTACAATATAACCGAGAATGAAATCGCCTATGTGGATAAGATCAAGATCCGCGGTAATATCAAGACCAAGGATGTGGTAATCCGCAGGGAATTAAGGATATGCCCGGGAGATAGATTTGACGGAGATAAGCTGAAACGCAGCAAAGAGAGGCTGCAGAACTTAGGGTTCTTTGACGAGATAAGCTATGACACTGAGGATACCGCTCTCCCGGATAAGAAAAACCTGATGGTAGATGTGAAGGAATCTAAGACCGGGGCTTTTAGCTTCGGCGGCGGTTACAGCACGGTTGATCAATTGATCGGGTTCATTGAAGTAGAGCAGAAGAATTTCGACTGGAGGAATTTTCCTTATTTTACCGGAGGCGGGCAGGATTTGAAATTGCGCGCATCATTTGGCAGTATCAGCCAGGACTATGATCTTAGTTTTACCGAGCCCTGGGTATTCGATTATCCGGTTTCCTTCGGTTTTGATCTTTATCAGCACACTCATAACCGGGAAGAGGATGTAGGGTACGGCTATGACGAGAGGGTCACCGGAGGGGATGTACGGCTTACCAAGGCAATATCGGAGTATGTCAGCTCAAGCCTGACCTACAGGAACGACCAGATTAAAATCACTGACATCTCTCCCGACGCCAGCAACGATCTGATGAAAGAAGAAGGCAGGAACACCATCAGCAGCATGACCTTCGGGCTTTCCTTTGATAGCCGCGACAATGTCTTTGATACGCATAAAGGTATCCTGCTTAGCGGTTCATTTGAGAACGCTGGAGGCCCCTTCGGCGGGGATAAGGATTATTCCAAATTCTTCGGAAGGGCATCTTATTACATCCCTCTTCCCAGAGAGTCGGTGCTGGAATTCAGGGGAAGGGTGGGTTTGGCTAATCCCTACGGCGATTCCGAAACCATCCCGATATACGAAAGGTTCTTCGCCGGCGGAGCCAATACTATCCGCGGGTACGAGGAAAGAAAGATCGGGCCGATCGACCCCCTTTCCAAGGATCCTTTGGGCGGCGAATCCATGTTAGTGGGGAATATTGAATATACCTATCCTTTGGTAAGCTTTTTGAAAGCGGCGGTTTTTTGCGATACCGGTAATGTCTGGTCTAAAATGAACGATATCGGCTCCGGAGGGTTTAAGTCAAGCGTGGGACTGGGCGTCAGGATCAAGACCCCCATCGGGCCGATAATGCTGGATTATGGCATACCGTTGAATAAGGAGCCTGGAGAGGATACCAAGAGCAGAGGGAGATTCCACTTCAGCGCAAGCCACGGTTTTTAACTAACCTTTAAAAGGAAAAAGGAGGAAGAAGGATGCGTAAGACTGCTGTCGTTTTATACGGGTGCATATTAAGTTTCGTCTTGTTTCTGGGAATCGCGCAGGCTGCCGATAAATTCGGCTACGTTGATTTAAGCAGGTCTTTTAGCGAGTACGGGAAGACCAAGGATTATGACAAGATACTGGGGGATAAGGAAAACGTCTACACAGCGGAGAGGGATAAAAAGATCGCAGAGGTAAAGCAACTACAGGATAAGATGAATTTGTTGAGCGATAAAGAAAAGGACGCAAAGAAAGCGGAACTAGAGACAAAGGTCAAGGCCCTGCAGGATTTTGACAGGCAAAAACAGGCCGACCTGCGCAAAGAGCAGGATGAAAAGATGAAGGAGATACTCAAGGACATAGAAGAGGCAGTAAAGAAATATTCCGAGAAGGAAGGTTACACCATGGTCTTTAATGACCGCGTGCTGGTATATCAGACCAAAGACATGGATATTACCGATAAGATACTCGATATCCTGAATAAAGACTACAAGAAAACTAATTAACTAATAGATGCGAAAGACCCTGCAAGAGATAGCTAGGGCCGTCGGTGGCGAAGTGGTGGGAGACGGCGATATTGTTATTACCGGGGTCTCTGGGATAAAGGAAGCGCAAGAAGGTGATATTACCTTCTTGGCGAATCCTAAGTATTATCCTCTGCTGGATAAGACGCATGCCTCGGCAGTCGTTACTTCTCTCGAAGTAAGCGGCTCATCCAAGCCCTTGATCCGCACGGATAACCCTTCTCTTGCCTTCACCAAGATTATCTCGCTGGTTTCTCCGGTAGAAACAAGGCATCCCAAAGGGATACATCCTACTGTTATCCTGGGAAAGGGAGTATCGCTGGGGAAGGGAGTAGCTATAGGGCCTTACACGGTCCTGGAAGACAGGGTTTCTGTAGGAGAGAATTCAATAATTTATCCCGGTTGTTTCATAGGCCATTCCACAAAGATAGGAAGCGGCTGCCTGATATACCCTAATGTCTCCATCCGCGAAGAGATCTCTATCGGGGACAGGGTGATTATCCACTGCGGTACGGTTTTAGGCGCCGATGGTTTTGGCTATATCAGCATCAAAGGCAAGCATCATAAGGTGCCTCAGATGGGGACGGTGGAGATCGGCAATGACGTAGAGATAGGCGCAAACGTCACCGTGGACCGGGCGCGTTTTGAAAAGACAGTTATCGGCAGCGGAACAAAAATAGATAACCTGGTCCAGATTGCCCACAACGTAATTATCGGCGAAGATTCCATAATTGTCGCACAGGCAGGTATTTCCGGGAGCGATATCATTGGTAAAGGCGTAACCATAGCCGGGCAGGCGGGTTTATCCGGACACCTTAGCGTCGGAGACGGAGCCACGGTCGCTGCCCAGGCAGGGGTTACCAAATCCGTCCCGCCCAATACCGTTGTTTCCGGTTATCCGGCCAGGAAGCATGAAACAGCGATTAAGGTCAATGCCTGTGTGCAGAACCTGCCCAGGCTATATGATAACGTTGCAGACCTCAAGAAAAAGATAGAGGAACTGGAAAACAAGTTGAAAGAGAAATAAGACTATGGATAAGCAGAAGACCATCAACAAAGAAGTAAATTTCAGGGGCGTGGGTTTGCATACCGCTAATAAAGTAAACATAGCTTTCAAGCCGGCGCCGGTTGATACGGGAGTGATTTTTACCCGCACGGATTTGCCCGGCAAACCTTCATTTAAGGCCTCGGTGGATTACCTAACGGCCGTATCGCGCTCTCCCAGGAGGACTTCCGTGGGAGAAGCAGAGGCGCAGGTAAAGACTATCGAGCATCTTATGGCCGCCTTATCCGGCTTGGGGATTGATAACCTGAATGTCGAGGTTGACCAGCCGGAGATCCCGGGTTTAGACGGCAGCAGCGCCGATTTTCTGGATTTACTGAATAAGGCAGGAATAGTGGAGCAGGAGAAGGAGCGGCGTTATTTTGCCCTGAAAGAGCCGGTATGCGTCGAAGAGAACGGTTCCTCCCTCATGGCCTTCCCTTGCGATGAGTTTAAGATATCCTATACCTTGAATTACAGCCACAGCCTGATCAAGACGGAGTTTCTCTCTCTGACAATAAACCCGGAGGTATTTAAGAACGATATCGCCCCGGCGAGGACCTTCTGCCTCGAAGAAGAGGTGGAAGAGCTGCAAGAACGGGGCTTAGGTATGGGCGCTAACTACGAGAATACTTTAGTAGTGGGGAAGAACGGGGTGATTAAGAACAAGCTGCGTTTTGAAAATGAATTCGTGCGGCACAAGATACTGGATTTAATCGGCGATCTCTACCTGGTAGGCTGCCCGATCAAGGCCCATGTCATTGCCCTGCGCAGCGGCCATTCCTTGAATTTAAAGCTGGCAAAAAAGATAGCGCAGCAGAAGGAACGTCATTCTTTGGGCGGGGTTGGGACGGAATTCCTCCTTAAGGAGGGCGAACCGCTGGATATCAATACTATCATGAAAATACTCCCCCATCGCGAGCCCTTTCTCTTCGTGGATAAGATCATCACCCTGGAGAAGGGAAAACACGCCACGGGGATAAAGAACGTAACCATCAACGATTATTTCTTCAGAGGGCATTTCCCAGGTAAGCCGGTCATGCCCGGCGTGATCATCGTGGAGGCGATGGCGCAGGTGGGCGGGGTAATGATGCTTGCCCCCGAGGAGAACCGCGGAAAACTCGCTTTTTTCCTGGCCGCCAACAATATCAAATTCAGGAAGACGGTTGTCCCCGGAGACCAGCTGGTTTTGGAGGTGACGGCAGGGAGGATAAAATCCAAGACCGGCCAAGTGTATGCCAAGGCGCTGGTCGAGGGCAAGGTGGTAGCGGAGGCGGAATTGATGTTTGCCCTGGCAGAGGGCTAAACTAAGATGAATATGCAATCGCAGGCTTTAATTTCCAAGAAGGCCAAATTAGGCACGGGTGTTAAGGTCGGGCCGCATGCGGTAATCGGCGATAATGTTATTATCGGCGATAACAGCAGCATAGGGGCCTTCTGCGTCGTTGAAGGGAATACCACGATAGGCAGTAACTGTGAGGTCTTTACGGGCGCTATAATCGGGAGCCAGCCGCAGGATTTAAAATATAAAGGCGAGAAGGTTTTTCTTAAGATAGGAGATAATAATATCATCCGGGAATACTGCACCTTTAATCCGGGAACGGCGGATGGCGGCGGGATAACCAAAGTAGGAGATGGCAATCTTTTCATGGCTTATTCGCATGTAGCCCACGATTGCACAGTGGGTAACAATTGCGTGATCGCTAACGTCGGCACGCTCGCCGGGCACGTGACTATTGAGGATAAGGCAGTAATCGGAGGGTTGGTCGCCATACACCAATTTGTCAGGATCGGCACCCTTTCTATAATCGGAGGTTGTTCCAAGGTCGTCCAGGATATACCTCCGTATTCAACCTGCGACGGGCATCCGACGCGGGTCTACGGATTGAATCTTTTGGGCTTAAGGCGCAATAATGTTTCCAAAGAGTCAATACAGCGCTTAAGTCAGGCGTTCAGGATAATATTCAACAGCGGCCTCACCCCCAAGCATGCCCTGGAGAAGATTGAGCGGGAAATAGAAAAGAGCGCGGAGGTTCAATACCTGATTAATTTCGTAAAAAACTCGCAGCGGGGCATCTCTCGTTCCTGTCGCAGCAAGGCCGAATAAACTAATTTCTTAAAATGGAAAAGATAGGTTTAATTGCCGGGAACAGGAAATTCCCTCTTTTATTCTCTGAGGCAGCTAAAAAAAGAGGTTATTCTGTTGTGGCGATAGCCATAAAGAAGGATACTTCTCCCAAGTTAAAGGGCCTGGTGGATAAAATATACTGGCTCGGGCTTGATGAATTCAGCAGGATGTTTGAGATATTCAAAGCTGAAGGCGTCTCCCGCGTAGTTATGGCAGGGCAGATCAGCCCGCATAGGCTCTTCAGCAAAGAAGTTACCAGGGACGCGGAACTTAAGAAGATGCTTGAGGGGATAGAAGACAAGCGTGCGGATACTATTTTCGGGAAGATCGCGGAAAAACTGGAGTCTTCAGGCTTTAAGCTTCTGGATTCTACGACCTTTGTTGAAGATTATCTTCCCAAAAAAGGCGTGCTTACCGCGCTTGAGCCGGGATTCAGCGTCTGGGAAGATATCTATTTTGGTTTAAACCTGGCTAAGGCCGTATCGCTACTTGATATCGGGCAGAGTGTGGCGGTAAAATCCAAGACAGTAGTGGCGGTAGAGGCTTTTGAAGGGACGGATAACCTTATCCGGCGCTCAGGGAAGCTTGCCAGGGGAGGTATTACCCTGGTTAAGGTCAGTAAGCCCAAGCAGGATGCGCGTTTTGATATAACGGTAGTCGGCTTAAAGACGATAAAAACCCTGGCCAGTGCAGGAGGGAAGTGCCTGGCTATAGAAGCGGGGAAGACCCTTTTTATAGACCGCGATGAGAGTATCGCCTTAGCCGAGAAAAAAGGAATATCTATAGTAGCAATCTAGATTTTTCTTGACATCTTTTACTTGTTGTGTATAAATAAGATATAACAAGGAGGTAGTTATGGCCAGAGTGACTGCAGCAAAGCCAACAGCATTCAAACTCTATGCGCCACAAGCCAAAAAGGTCGTTCTTTCGGGGTCTTTTAACAGCTGGGATACGAAAGCGCTCCCCGCAAAAAAAGACACCAAAGGCAACTGGTCGGCTAAGATCAACCTTAAACCCGGTAAATACGAATATAAGTTCTTTGTAGACGGCAGCTGGGTGAATGACCCGCACTGCACTTCCTGCGTAGTCAATGCCTTTGGGAGCCAGAACTGCGTGGTCGAAGTAAAATAGGTTTTTCCCGGAGTCATCTAAATCAAGGGCGTCACTGATTAAAGTGGCGCCCTTTTAATTCTAAAGAAAAGAGGTTTAAAAAGATATGAAATATGTTTATGGCCCGGTAGCTTCCCGAAGGATAGGTCTTTCATTGGGTTTAAGCCTTACGCCTTATAAGACCTGCGACTTTGACTGTATCTATTGCCAGCTGGGGAGCGTTAAGATTACGACCACAGAAAGAAAAGAATATATACCTATTGATGAAATAGCTGATGAATTAAAGACTTGGCTTGAGGGTAATAAAGAGAAAGCTGCGCAATTACAATATATCACACTTTCCGGATCGGGGGAGCCCACGCTTAATCTAAAAACCGGGGAATTGATCAGCCGGATAAAAGAGATGACCCAGATACCGGTTGCTCTTATCAGCAACGCCTCTTTATTCATAGACCCGCTCTTACGCCGTCAGATAGCGCAGGCGGACCTGATCGTCCCCTCGCTCGATGCGGTGACGGAAGAGATATTCCAAATGATTGACCGCCCGGATCCCAGGGTAAAATTAACAGAAGTAATCGAAGGCCTGGTTGCCTTGAGAAAAGAATTTTCCGGCAAGATCTGGCTTGAGATTATGCTGGTTAAGGGGGTAAACGATGACCTGCGCCACATCAGAAAGATAAAGGCGGTTATTGAGCGCATCAGGCCCGATAAGGTCCAGTTAAACTCGCCGGTCCGTTCCTCTGCCCAGCAGAATGTATCTGCCGTCGCTAAAACAAAAATGGAAAAAATAAAGGGTATCCTGGGCGATAAGGCAGAGATAGTCTAGACTTGTGCCTATAGCTCATCCTGCGCAAGCAAAGTCAGGAGGATGACTATGGGTTGCGATTAAAATTGCGCCCATAGCTCAACTGGATAGAGCATCAGTCTTCGGAACTGATTGTTGCTGGTTCGATTCCAGCTGGGCGCATGAAAATTTTAGGGTTTCTCCAATGAAGAAAAGCTTACTATTGTTATTTTTATTGGTTTTAGGGGGATGTGCAACAGAAAATATTAAGCAAGCGCCCGTGGTAGAGCAGGGACAGGAAGTAAGGGTAGTCATTAAATCCGGAGAAGCCAGGATAGAGATGAATGGTAAGCCATTGGGTATGGCTCCGGGTAAGTTCTCTGTGATCAGAAGGCAAAATCGTTACGGTTTTCTGCCGCGCATGACCATCACCGCAATACCCCTGGAAGGCGCTAAGGGGGAATATGTGCAAACGCAAGTCTTTGATGGTTACACCTCTACCCCGGAAGTAATTTATTTCGATATGTCACTGGCTCCCGAACTTCCGAAAATAGAAGGCAGGTAATCCCTGGATTTACTTGAATTTTTAAATTTTCCTTGACGTATTGGAAGCACCACAGTAAGATAAATCTATAACCTTAACTGGTGCCGAGGAGGAAAGATGAAAAGCGTTTTGGCGATAATTGCGATAAGCGGATTTATGGTTGTTGGCTTTCCGGCGGCGACGCATCTCTTTGCGCAGGATACGCGTAATGAAATTATGCAATTAAACCGCGAGATCCGGCAGAAAGACGACCAAATACAGGCACTTACTTACCAGGTACAGACAAAACAGGATGAAGTAGACCGCATCAAAAGAGATCTCTCTGATTCTCAGGATGAACAGAACAGTCTTAAAAGAGATCTCTCTGATTCTCAGGATGAACTGCGCACCGTTAAAATGAAGCTTTCTGATTATCAAGCTGAACTGGATAAGGTTAAAGCAGAGTTGGCCAGTTATAGAAAAGTATCCGGTGGGGTTGAAGGTGCAAGTAGACTACCCAATGCTCCGGTTGCTGCGACTAAGAAAGCAGCAGGCGGCGCTAAAGACTATTCAGGCAGCGAAGAGTCGAATAGCGACAGTCAACTATCCGATATCCCCGGGCATCAGGAAGAACATTGGATAGGACCGCCACCATAACCCGCTTACTAACCTGCCTACAATCCCGGCGTTTATGCCACAATATGGCATGATATCAATCTTTGGGATAAAAAGGAGAGTTTTTGGTGCTGAGAAAATATAAAACCTTTTTAGTCAAAGCTATCTACTTTTTAGAAGCGTTATTTCTGAAGAAAGATAGCTTATGCCCATATTGCCATGAGAATCATTTTGAGATAGTCAGCAAAAAAGCATATCTGATCGATATTTGCCATTGTTTATGCTGCGGGCTTTACTGGACCAACCCGATATTCCGTCTATACAAATTTTATAATTTTATTTACGAGGCCGAAGATTGTGCTTTAGCGTTGCCAAAAAACAAAGATTTGCAAAAGCTCTTAAGCAGCAATTTCAGGGAAATAGAGAAAGAAGATACTCTTTTGATTGGCTGGCTGAAGAAAAACGCCAAAGGCAGAAAACTCTTGGAATTTGGAAGCGCATGGGGTTATTTTTTGTATCAAGCACAGAAAGAAGGGTTTGATGCAATAGGAGTGGAGATTTCCAAAAAAAAGCGGATATTCGGCAGGGACAAGCTGAAGGTAAAGATCATCCCCAATATGGACATTTTACTCTCCGCAGGAGAAAGGTACGATATCATTGTAACCTTCGATACGCTTGAACACCTGCCTTCGGTTAGCAGCATATTCAGGACGTTCAACGCCCTGCTCAATAAAGGAGGCATCCTGGTTATTGACACCTTATTTTTGAAAGAAGTGAATAAATATTACATGTCGAAGATGGGGGCGGTCCACCCCCTGGGTTTTAGTAAAGAATTCTTTGAGAAAAATATGCCTAAGGAGGGGTTCAGGCTGGATTTTTGGAACCAACAGGCAATCTGCACCAAGATTTCTTGACGCATTTGAATACGAAATAATCCAGATATATAAACCTGCATTTGGTCAGGATGTGGAACTTCACTATTGCATAAATTAACCAGGTAGGCAGGTATTTTTTGTAAAGATAAGCTGTGCAAATACTGACCTTGCGTAAAAGGCTTACTTCAGAGAACCAGGGGTAACTTTCTCTGCTGTTATACTTGGGATTATCCGGCATATAAAAATTGCTCCATTCATTCAGGCTTATTGGCACCACCATCCCCTTCTCCGCGCATCTTTTAAACAGTATGCTCCCCGGATAAGGCCGGAATGCCCACGGTCCGATGATCGTTGATTCGGGAGCCAGCATGTAAATCTTCAGGATTAAATCCAATGTCCGCATAACATCATCCGGGGTCTCATCGGGCATCCCCATCATAAATGAGGCCGAAATCAAGATATGCTCTTTTGAAACTTTTTCTACCGCGCTAAGCGATTGCTCTACGGTTATTCCTTTATTCAACAGGTTAAGCATTCTCTGGCTTCCGGACTCAAAACCGAAACGTAGCTCGCGGCATCCTGCTTCGCGCAAAGCCTTCAACATCCCCTTGTCTATATACCCTTCCCGTATATAATCTACGCGGCAATTGGCTGACCAGTGGATTTTTCTCCTGGCTAATTCCGGAATCAAGTTTTTGATCCTTTGAAGATCGCAAAAGAAGTCTTCGTCTATAAAAACGAACGCCTTAACTTTATACCGTTCGATGATATTGTCAATATTACGCAGGGTCTGTTCTAACGGCTCAGAGCGCCATTTGGTTTTATTTATTATGGAGTTAACACAGAAAGCGCAGCGGGCATGGCATCCCCGCGAGGTCAGGATATCCAGCTTCTTCTCCTCGGCGCCGATAAATTGCTGAACATAGTTATTTAAATCGAAGAGCTCATAAGCAGGTATCCCGATTTTTTGCAAATCCTCTCCGGGCTCAATTCTGTTTTTTATAATTTCCCCCTTAACTTTATACATGAAGTTTGGGACCGCGGGAGCCTCTCTTTTATGGAATAAGTATTCTGTTAACCCCAGTAATCCTTTCTCGCCTTCGCCGGAAATTATAAAATCGATATACTCATTACGGAGCGTGGATTCAGGGAAGAGGGTCGGATGGAAGCCACCCCAGACAACAGGCATAAACGGGTCCTTCTCTTTGATGAATTTGGTTATAGCAATAGCTTCTTTTACCAGGGGGGTCATTACCGATAATCCTGCTAACGCCGCATCCGGTAATTCCTTCTGAAGATCGCCGAAGAAGGTCTCTGTGTCTTGAAGGCGCGCGTCTTTAAGCACCACCCTGTAACCATGAGAGGCTAAATAAGAACCCAGGTATACTATTCCCAGAGGCGGAGCAAGGTCTCTCGGAGAATTGTCTTTGGGGAAGTCGCCAACATGTATCAACAAGATTTTGTTTCTTTCCATAGGCCTAAATTAATATTATAGCATAACAGCTAAATTGTAGATATCAAGAAATCTTGGTTGACGGCGGTAGAGAAAGCAGGTATAATTAATCTCCGCTTATAGGTTGAATGGCCATTAACTTGCTCTATTTGCATTGCGCAAGTTATGGCTGACAAGTAGATTAGGGCCATTAGCTCAATTGGCAGAGCAGGACACTCTTAATGTCAAGGTCGTAGGTTCGACTCCTACATGGCCCATAAAATTTCTCTCATTTTTAATTCCAGAAATTTTACTCCGAGCGGCTGGCACAGCAGGCTTAAGCCGCGAGGAGCGGAAGTTGTCCCCATCCACAAGTTCATCGTTAATCTCACTTTACTTATCCCTTAAAATTGTTTATAATTCATTTGGATTTTGATATCTCTCCCGGGAGGTCTTGTGGCAGAAAAATTATATTCTTTAATCGAACATACCGCCGATATGGGAATACGGATAAAGGGGAGGGATATAAGAGAGGTCTTCCGTAAGAGCGCCCAGGCAACCTTCAGTATTATCGCGCATCAGGAGAGGGTAAGGCAGCCAGGTAAAGTAAGCTTTAACATAGAATTAAAATCCGCTAATTTAGAGGAGCTCCTGGTTGACTGGCTCAATGAGCTTCTTTTTCTTTCCAGCGCCAAAGAAGCTATTTTTTCCGATTTTAAACTGCTTAAAATTACTGAACGTACCCTGCAAGCCGTTGTTTGCGGTTCAAGCGCCGCTAATTATCGTATGAAAACCGAGATCAAGGCTGCTACTTACCATGGTCTGAGTTTAAAAAAGATACCCAGGGGCTGGCAGGCGGAGGTGATCTTTGATCTCTGAACGCAATGAAATCCCTTTGGAGAAGATCGATGATTTCCGCTGGCGCATACCCAGGGATTATAAGAGCGGTATGCACGTCCCCGGGATCGTCTATGCCGACGAGAAACTGCTTAAGGATATCCGTCGGGATAAAGCGCTGGAGCAGGTGGCGAATGTCGCCTTCCTTCCCGGGATCGTAGAGGCCTCTTTGGCTATGCCCGATATTCACTGGGGTTTCGGCTTTCCGATCGGGGGTGTCGCTGCTACCGATATTGAAAATAACGGGGTAATCTCTCCTGGCGGTGTCGGCTACGATATAAACTGCGGCGTCAGGATGTTAAGGACGAGCTTGCAGCTTGCGGATATTAAAGAGAAGATAAAAGATTTGGTTTATGCCTTATTCTCCGATATACCTTCCGGAGTAGGCTCAAAAGGCGATATCCGGGTAAGCCAGAAAGAAGAGAGGCAAATATTGGTTGAGGGGGCCAGATGGGCGGTGGAAAATGGATACGGGATACAGGATGATTTAGATTGCACCGAAGAGGGCGGCGCTATCGCCGGAGCAGACCCGCAGGCAGTTTCGGACAGGGCTTACGAAAGAGGCAAGGCTCAGTCCGGTACCCTCGGTTCGGGGAATCATTTCCTGGAAGTGCAGGTAATTGACCAGCTTTATTCCCGCGATACCTGCGACCAGCTTGGGCTTGAGGAAGGCCAGGTAACCGTAATGATCCATTCCGGCTCGCGCGGCCTGGGATATCAGGTTTGTGAGGATTATGCCAAGGGGATGATTCATTGCCTGCAGAAGTATGGCATCGATATGCCGGACCGTCAGCTTGCCTGTGCGCCGGTAAATTCTCCGGAAGGCAAAGCCTATCTGGGGGCGATGAGGTGCGCGGCAAATTATGCCTGGGCTAACCGGCAATGCCTGATGCATCTTACGCGCAAGGTCTTTGAAAGAATCCTTGGTGCTTCCTGGGAGGACCTGGGGATGTTTTTGATCTATGATGTCGCCCATAATATAGCTAAGATCGAGAAATATACCGTCGCAGGGAAGGAGAAGAATTTATGCGTGCACAGGAAAGGCGCAACCCGGGCCTTTCCTCCGGGACATCCTTCGTTACCTGGAAAATACAGGAATATCGGGCAGCCGGTAATAATACCCGGCGACATGGGGAGAAACTCTTACCTTCTGGTGGGCACGGAGAAGGCAGTTGAAACTTACTATTCCTCTTGCCATGGCGCAGGCCGCCTGAAATCCCGCACCCAGGCTACACGCACCATTAACGCAGATGCCCTATTGAAAGAATTGGAATCTAAGGGTATAATAATAAAAGCCTCCGGAAGAGGGACGATAGTGGAGGAGGCGCCTTCAGCCTATAAGGACGTCAATGAGGTAGTAGATGTAGTAGCAAAGGCAGGGCTGTGTAAGAGGGTCTGCCGTATGAAGCCGTTGGGAGTTATAAAGGGATAAAAATGTTAGATATAAAATTTATCAGGGAGAATGCCGAATTAGTAAAAAAATCGCTCCTTGAGCGTAACCTTAAATTGGAGCTGGATAAACTTATTGGGATTGATGATTCCCGCAGGAAGTTTCTTGCCGAACTGGAGGCTTTAAGGGCAGAGAAGAATAAGGCCAATGATGAGATCGGCCTGCTTTTGAAAGAGAAGAAAGACCCCAAGGCCAGGATCTCTTCGATGAAAGAGATATCCGGCAAGATGGATACGCTGGAGGAAAGATTGCGGGAGGCGGGAGCTGAATTAGAGAAATTGCTTTTGACCGTTCCGAATATTCCTCACCCTACACTCCCGCGCGGCGACGCCTCACAGAATAAAACGGTGCGTTCCTGGGGGGAAGTGCCTAAATTTGATTTTAAGCCGCTGACCCACGTGGAGATCAGCCAGAACCTGGATATTATTGATCTGCCGCGGGCTACCAAGATCACCGGTTCAAACTTCATCCTTTACAAGGGCTGGGGGGCACGGCTTGAAAGGGCTTTGATTAATTTTATGCTTGACCTGCATACCAAGAAACACGGCTATACCGAGATTTTCCCTCCCTTTCTGGTAAACCGCGCATCCATGACCGGGACAGGGCAGTTGCCCAAGCTGGAAGAGGATATGTACAGGCTAAAAGACGATGACCTCTTCCTTATACCGACGGCAGAGGTGCCGGTTACCAACATATTCCGCGAGGAAATACTGGAAGAGGATAAGCTTCCGGTTTATTATACCGCCTATACTGCCTGTTTCAGGAGGGAGGCGGGTTCTTACGGGAAGGATACTAAAGGTTTGACCCGCGTGCACCAATTTGACAAGATAGAGATGGTAAAGTTTGTAAAACCCGAAGATTCTTACGCAGAGCTGGAAAAGTTGGTCGGGGACGCCGAAGAGGTATTGCAGGCTTTAGGGCTGCCTTACCGGGTGATTATGCTCTCAACGCAGGATTTAAGTTTTGCCGCAAGCAAATGCTATGACCTGGAGGCGTATGCCGCAGGCGTAGATAAATGGCTTGAAGTCTCCAGTTGCTCTAATTTTGAAGCCTTCCAGGCACGCAGGGCAAATATCAGGTTCAGGCGCACGGTAGGAAGCAAGAAACAAGTGGAATATTTGCATACTTTAAACGGTTCAGGTATCGCCCTGGCGCGCACGGTCATCGCCATACTGGAAAACTACCAACAGAAGGACGGCTCGGTAATAGTACCGCTTGCCCTAAGGCCTTATTTAGATGGAAAAGAGAGAATCCCTTAAGAAAGAGCCTCTTATCCCGGAGAAGGATTTCGCTCCCGCGCCTTCAGGGATAGGTGCAAAATTATCCGGTTTATATAATAAGTCTTTCGGCGTGCTTAAGTTAATCTTAGGCATCTGCCTTCTCCCTTTTGTCTATTCATCCGTCGTCTCTTTTTTAAATGAGTTATCTCTCGTCGAAAAGCCGCTGCAGGGGCTTTTCTGGTGGGGTAGTGTGAGTTTCCTGGGGGTCTATTTATTCGTTTGGGAACCCGCAGTAATTTATACCAGGGGCCATAAATTACTGGAGCTTATCTTCAATTTCTTTAAACCACTGGTAAGGGTTGCCCCGTATCTCTTGCCTATTTACACCATTGTTTTATTCCTTCTTTACGGCTTATTTTCCTTATTTACAAAGTCTGGTTGGCTTATTGAATATACTGTTTTTCTTTCGGGCTTCAGCCTCATCCTGCACCTGGTTTTCTCCGCCAAGACCCTGCGTACGAAAAAGCAGGATTTCCTGAAGGCGAATTATATCTTTGGTTTCTCTTTTATTTTTATCCTGAACCTTGCGCTCCTCTCTTTCTGCCTAAGCACTATTTTTAAGAGATTTTCCTTTGTAGATTTTGTTAATACAAGCTTTGCCATAGCCAGGGACTTATTCGTGGCTTTATTTGATCAGCTTTTCCGTAACAAACCCATGGCAGTTTAGGAAAGAATTTTTTAGGAGGAGTGGCAGAGCGGTCGAATGCGGCGGTCTTGAAAACCGTTGAGGCCGTAAGGTCTCCGAGGGTTCGAATCCTTCCTCCTCCGTAAAATTTTTGAGACAAACAAAAATTTTACGGCACCAAAGCGAGCATAAAACGGCGCGACAAGCGCCGTAGCGAGCGTGGTGCATGCTACAAATAAATTTATTCTCGGAAGGATGGGAGAGTGGTCGAATCCAGACGCCTCGAAAGCGTCCAGGCCGCAAGGTCTCGCAGGTTCGAATCCTGCTCCTTCCGTTAATTTTTTCCGGACAACGGAAAAAATTACGGCACTCAAGCAGCACCGCAAAAACGCGGTGTAATTCGCTGGAATGAAAATGATAGCGAATTAAGCGTTAAAAACCGCGCCAAGCGGTTTAGCGAACGGAGTGCATGTAATTGAGCAGATTGACAAGGAAAATTTAAACGGCACTGCAGAATAAATTTAGGTCCCTGGCATTTGAGGTGCTAGTAGGGCCAAATTTCTGACAAGAAAAGTTGAAAAAATTTGGAGAGGTGGCAGAGCGGTCGAATGCGCGCGCTTGGAGAGCGCGTGACCCGCAAGGGTCCCAGGGTTCGAATCCCTGCCTCTCCGTTTTACTTTTAGCTTCCGCAACAAATCATCCTGCAATAAGTTACAATTCGTTGTGAAATAATTAATTATTCCATGTGTCCAAAGCGTGCCTTTTCGATTTTGATTTCAACTGATTTTTTAATCGGCTGGATATGCTCGATAATCCTTGTCCTTGACAATCATAATTTTTGTGCTATATATAAATCAATAAGCTTAATTCCCCTTTTGGCTATGGAATGATACACCCAAAGGGATAGCGGGGAACCCAAGAATCTGATCAGCAATTGGTCTTGGGGCGAATATTTGATGATAAATCAGATTAGGGTTACTCGACCCGAGCCCGACAGCTAACCTCGTAGGCACATATTGAGAGAACACACCAGAGAAGCTGCGTTCTCTGGTTTTTTATTTATGGAGGGCACATGGATTTTATTATTGCGATAATTATTCTTGGTCTCTCTTTTATCTCTTTCGCATTCATTGCACTTTGCAGCAAGGTGTAGGGGGTAGTCATGTCATTAATTTACTGGATTGGCGGCATCGTTTCGTTGTTTTTACTGGTTTATCTTCTTATTGCGCTCTTGAAACCGGAGATTTTTAAGTGAATTGGAATAATTTTGTTCAAAGTTCAATTTATTTGACCGCGTTGCTCCTCTTGGTAAAGCCGCTCGGTATCTATATGGCGCGTGTGTATCAAGGCAAGCCGGTCAGAATTAACGTTTGGTTCGGGTGGTTAGAAAGGTTAATCTACCGGATTTCAGGTGTGCGACCTGACCAAGGGATGACTTGGAAGACCTATGCCGCAGCCATGCTGTTATTTAATATTATGGGCATAATCGTTGTTTATGCTTTCCAGCGTCTCCAGGCGCACCTGTTTTTGAACCCTATGCATATATCGGCAGTCAGCCCTGATCTAGCGTTCAATACAGCGGTGAGTTTTGCCACTAATACTAATTGGCAAAGCTATGGAGGAGAAACGGCCTTAAGTTACCTTACTCAAATGTTGGCTTTAACTGTCCAGAACTTTGTGTCCGCGGCAACCGGAATGGCGATATTGGTAGCCGTAGCTCGGGGATTTATTCAAAAGCAAACAGAAACCATCGGTAATTTCTGGGTAGATTTAGTCAGGTCGACCGTATACATATTAATGCCCCTTGCGTTGATATTATCTTTGGCTCTTGTTTCTCAGGGGGTTGTCCAGACTTTCAGGCCGAGCGCAAACATTTCTCTCATTCAGCCCTCAAAGGATATAAGCGGTAAAAGCGTTGCAGAACAGGTTATAGCCCTGGGTCCCGCCGCTTCTCAAATCGCCATTAAACAATTAGGTACTAATGGCG
>DATJPP010000099.1:0-3455 GCA_035506355.1 Candidatus Margulisiibacteriota bacterium
AGGTTTCGCTTTTCATCAGGGATGCGCATCTATCGCATCCCCTGCTGTTGTTTACCAAGGTTTTTGATCCTAAAGATAACTATGAAGAGAGGCAATGGTTGGATGTAAGGATAGGCCTGGATTGGAGCGGAATTGATTTCAATACCCATGAATTTATCCTTCAGGCAGACCCGAAAAGTGCATTTTGTCTATCAGAGCCAAGATACAAGAAAGGAGCGGGGAAGGCAGGAAAGATTATCTTTGTGGTTTTTGACGGTGTGCGCAGCGATCATGTCGGCTGCTACGGTTATCAGCGCAATACCACTCCTCATATAGATGCCTTTTCTAAGGACGCAGTTTTATTCCGGCAGGCCCAGGTGCAGGGGGAGTGGACATTGACCTCCTTTATGTCTTTTTTGACCGGCCTGTATCCTTCTGCTCACGGTGTTTTCCATCCCACCCTTTATCAGCATCTTCATCCTAAGATTACGACCCTTCCTCAAATATTAAGGGAGCATGGTTTTATTAACCGTTGTTATTTTACCCATAAAAGGCTGGTATCGAATTTTGGATTTGCCCGCGGGTTTGACTCTCATATTTTCCGGCAGTGCGATAAAGAAAACCGGATAGCCTTTGCTGACGATGTCATGACCTATGGCGTGGATATGTTGGATTTCCACAAAGACGATGACCTATTCTTAATGCTGCATTTTTTTGATACCCATCAGCCCTGCAATCCCGCTTCTCCTTATTCGGATATATTTGATAAGACTTATCCTTCCGAAGCGATTAAAGATGTGCGCACCTACTTGCTTAAGAATAAGAAACAGTCGCTGCCTCCAAGAGATATCCAGAACCTTATTGCCAGGTATGATGCCGAGATTTACCGGCAGGATAAACGCTTCGGACTGCTCGTAGAATATTTAAAGGCTACCGGAGGATATGATGAAGCGACGATAATATTTACTTCGGACCACGGGATGCTTCTGGGCGACCACGGAGACTTGGCTACTATACAACTTTTTGATGAGTCGCTTAGGGTGCCATTATTGATTAAGTTCCCCTACAGTATCTGTAATAAGAGGGGGGTTGAGGTTTCCGATGCAGCGATAGAATCCAACCTGGATATCATGCCTACAATTTTAGATCTCCTCTCCATTAAAAATACTGCCCCAACCCAGGGAAAGAGTTTGTTGACTCTTGTAAACGGCAGGAGCCCGGGAGGGAATAAAGAAGACTCTATTATCAGCGAATCATTCTTTAAAGATACTTATACCGTTTCGATCAGGGATAAAGATTCCAGATATACCGCTAAAGCAGACTGCGACTTCTCGGATATCTCCAAGATCGACTTTAAGGTAAAAAATGAGAAGCTTTACGAGATCAGGGATATTTCGCCTACGGAGATAGAGCGTAAGGATAACTTTGGAATGGATAGGTATAGGCAGAGGGTCTTTAACCATGTGCAAGAGATAAAGGATTACCTTGAGAGGCTTAAAAGATGAATTATTTAATTGAACCGCACGGAGGAAGGCTTATTAACCGGGTTTTGCCTGAAAAGGAAGCAGCCAGGATAATCAAGGGTAATTACCGCCGTATTAAAGTATCGCAGGATTTTATTCTTGACTTAGAGAAGATCGCCATTGGCGCATACAGCCCTTTGAAAGGGTTTATGAATAAGAAGGATTTTACATCCGTAGTAAAGCATATGCGCCTGGCTAATGGTTTGGCCTGGACTATACCCATCTATCTTCCGCTGGCCCCGGGGATTGCCAGGGGGTTAAGGCGCAGAGAAAGGCTGGTTATCTGTTCCGAAGACGGACAGGAGATAGGATTACTTTCGGTAGAAGAAGTATTTTCTTTTAACAGGGACACATGGGCTAAAAATGTATTCGGTACCCAGGATCGTGCGCACCCGGGAGTAAAAAAGATTTACGCTTCCCATGAGGCCTTTGTATCCGGGGAAACCTGGCTTTTGCAAAAATCGGACTTTAAATTCGAAAGGTTCAATCTTACTCCCGAGCAGACGCGCAAAATAATTGCTCAAAGGAAATGGAATACGGTAGCCGGTTTTCAGACCAGAAATGTCCCCCACAGAGCGCATGAATACCTGCAGAAGATTGCGCTGACTATCTGCGACGGTATACTTATACATCCTATTATCGGATGGAAGAAAGATGGAGACTTCAGGCCTGAGGCGATCATCGAATCTTACCGCATGCTCATAGATAAATATTTTCCCAGGGATTCGGTTATATTTGCCGGGTTAGCTACGGCGATGCGTTATGCCGGGCCGCGGGAGGCAGTTTTTCATGCTATCATCAGGAAGAACTATGGCTGCACGCATTTTATCGTAGGCCGCGATCATGCCGGGGTGGGAGAGTTCTACAGCAAATATGACGCACACAGGATATTCGGAAATTTTCCGGATTTAGGGATTAAGCCTTTATTGTTGCGCGAGCCGTACTTTTGCCGGAAATGTCAGGAGATAGTTTCGGACAAGATTTGCCCGCACCATGAAAAATGGCATACACATATCAGTGGGACTTTTGTCAGGGGCTGCGTCAGAAAGAATAAGGACCTTCCAGAATACGTGATGCGCAAAGAGGTTTCCAGGATATTAAGAAAATCAGGCTTAAGCGGCCTGATATAAGGTAAGGAGAGGCCTTTAAATGGCGAAGATCATTGCTACCATCAGCCCGGATACGGTTGACTTAAAAGGCATAGATATAGGCCGGATTAACGGCTCTTTCGGTACTAAGCCTGAGATCATCGAGCTTGCTAAAAGGATCATGCGCCAGATGAAAGTCCCGGTACTCTTGGACCTTCCGCGGCATAGAAAAAAGAGAAGGACCAACGAACTCACTGACGATGATTTTATCGAGATAGCCAAGAAGACCGGTATAACTTATCTTGGGCTTTCTTACATCGCTTCAGGAGACGAGGTCAGGCAGATAAGGGCAAAATTAAAGAACGCCAATATATCGCTTATCTCCAAGATCGAAGTTGTGGAGGCCGAAAAAAATCTTCAAGAGATAATCTCTGCATCCGATGGCATTATGATCGACCGCGGCGACTTGGCATCGGAGGTGGGCTTTGAAAATCTACCCCGTTTGCAAAAGAAGATCATCCGTTTCTGCAATGCCCATGGCAAGATGGTAATAGTAGCTACCGAGATGCTTGCCTCAATGGTAAAAGAAGAATCTCCGACAAAGGCCGAGGTCATGGATATCGCCAACGCCATTTCAGACGGTGCGGACTACGTAATGCTTTCTGAGGAGACTGCCATAGGAAAACACCCCGAACGCGTAATCTCAACCATGCGCAAAATACTGGATGAAGTATCCGAGAGTTATAAAGTAATTATCCTCTCCGCAGGAAGCGGGACGGGTCTGGGAGAGCTTACCGCAACCCACCATGTCTGCCTTACTGATATCGGAGGCAAGACCATATTGCAATCGCAGTTAGAAAGCCTG
>DATJPP010000100.1:0-6331 GCA_035506355.1 Candidatus Margulisiibacteriota bacterium
GATATTCTGCTCAGAGAAAAAACAAGATATCTTAAGAAGCTCTGCCCTACATTTTTGCTGTTACCAGCGAGGTAAGACAAGAATACGGGTCCGCAGCTTACGAGGCAGGGCCCGGCCCCAAAGGATAACCCCATAGCAAACAAACCGAGCAGTGCCTTCATTAGTCAAGATCTCTTCCAGAAAATACCTCTGCGGTAAAAACATATATTTCCGTGGCCTTATCTTTCCAGGCATCTGGCGAAAGCCCTGCCTTTTGTGCGCAAAGATAGGACATAAACTCTTCCTTGCTCCAACCGGTCTCCGTAGCTACCTGCGGAAGGAATACTCCGCTGTTAAAACCCTTTCTCACAAGAACGCCGTGTATTCCCAACTGCACCTCATCCGCCGAGCCCACCCTCTTAAGCTCAGAGAGCGCGGAAATCTCTATGTCGATATCCTTTACCTCCTCCGGTCTGACCGGCGGGAAACGCGGATCTCCCGTGGCCGCCTCCACTGCCATATCCCTAACCGTCAGATATAACGGTTCTGTACCGGAAAGGTTGCCGATACAACCCCGTAATTCCCCGCGTTCATGGAGGGTCACAAAGGCGCCCATATTTCTATTCAAAACAGGGTCAGACTCAACGACCTCAAGTTTCTTGCCGGTTTTTAAATAATTGTCTATGGAATCCCGGGCTATCTCCAATAGCCGCCTCTTTTGCATTTTGTTCAGCATCCCCTCCTCCTTATCTATTGCGCAACTGGCATAACCCACTGTCCAGATACCTTTAATCTTATTCCCTGTAACCTGCGCTGAATTTGTATGCTCTAATAGTTTAACCTTATCATGCCCTAACGCCTTAGCCAGGATTAGCGCAGTAACCATGGGGAAACCTCCGCACATCTGAAGCCTTCCCTCTCTTAAACCGTAATACAAACCTTCGGCGTCCATATTATTTACAACGCCAAGCGTCAGCTTATCGAATGCCTCTGCCTCGTCGTAATCGTATCCGTGATATAAATCGCTTGAGACTATTACCAGCACATCTTTGCGGGCGCCAATCGCCTCTTTCAGCATCCCGGCCAATCTCTGGCAAAGAGATAGGGTAGAATCGCCCATTACTATGGGGACGATCTTAAAATCCTTAAGCGCCTTCTGCAAAAAAGGCAATTCCACTTCAACTGCATGTTCGCGGGCAAAGGCAAGCGGCTCAAAGTAAATCTCTTTATCCCTGTTCATCAATTTTCCGGCGAATTCACTATCCACGGCTAAATCTCCCAGTGGCGTGCGAAAACTACCCGCCGGGTAAACCGAAGCCCCCGCAAAAGCATAACTGTGGCTGGGTGCCAGGATAACAACTGTCTTGTATGGGAAATTTTTAATCAACTTATAACCGAAGGCAGCTACCTGACCCGAATAACCGTAGCCAGCGTGCGGAGAAAGCAGGGCGAATACCTCTCCCTTTAAAGCCTCCGGATTTGCTGCCTCAAGAAATGTATCCACCTGGAGAGAAAGCTCTTTAGGATCGCCGGGATAGAATTGCCCGGCTACATTTGGTTGTTTGACCTCGTCGCCGTAAGAAAGAGTGGTGAACTTAAAAGTAAAAAGCAGGAAGGTAAAAATAGCCAGCCTTCTAATTCCAGACTCCTTCAATTTTCTCTCCGCAGAATTTACATTTTCCATCTTCGATATTAACCTCCGTAATGATATAACCGGAACGCCCGATCACTACTTTTTTGCACCTGGGGCATAGTGTATTTTCGGCAGGATGCCCTGCCACGTTCCCGATATAGACGTATTTTAAACCGCAGCCCAGGGCTATCTGCCTTGCCCTCTCCAGGGTCTCAACCGGGGTAGGATTTAAGTTCATTAGCTTGTAGAGGGGGATAAACCGGGAAAAATGCAACGGCGTATCTGCACCCAGGTTTTCCTTAATCCACATACACATCTTAATTAATGTTTCTTCATCATCATTATATCCGGGGACGATCAAGGTCGTGATCTCAAGATGAATCTTGTTTTCCTTAAGTATCTTCAATGTCTTTAGGACCGGTTCAAGCGAACCCTCCGACATATCATAATAATACTTTTCGGTAAAGCCCTTCAAGTCGATATCGGCGGCATCAAGGTATTTCACGAGGAGCCGCAACGGCTCCTCGTTGATATAGCCATCCGAATGCATGACGTTGCGGAAACCTTCTTTTCTGGCTAATTGGGCAACTTCCAGCATATATTCGAAAAAGATCGTCGGCTCGGTATAAGTATAAGCCAGGATCTTTCTCCCGGATGCCTTCATTTTCCCTATTAGTTCCTTCGGCTCAAGATAAAGATAATCCACTTCCTCCGGGCGCTTCTGAGAGATCTCCCAGTTCTGGCAGAATTTACAGCGCAGGTTACAGCCTGCCGTAGCAATGGAGAATGTCTTAGCCCCGGGTAAAAAATGGAAGAAAGGTTTCTTCTCTATGGGGTCAAGGTCATTGATAGAGACTAATTTGCCGTAAGAGAGGGTATAAAGAATACCGCCCCTATTCTCCCTGACCCCGCAAAAACCCCTTTTTCCTTCAGGTATAATGCAATTGCGGGGGCATAACCTGCAGTGCACGACCTTATTATCGAGTTTTTCGTAGAAAAGGGCTTCTTTGGTGATAGGCAGGGCGGATATCCGGGGGAGTAAATAGCAAAGAGATAGTAGAAAAAAGAGGAAAGATAAGGCGATGGTGAATCTTGGTATGGTTTTCATAATATGGTGGAGCGAGCGGGATTTGAACCCGCGACCTCTACAATGCGAATGTAGCGTTCTCCCAACTGAACTATCGCCCCAAAAGATATCTTGACGCTCTCCCACCCCGCTGACTTACGTTAATTCCGCAGCGGGGGCTACTGCCCCGTAATTAAGAAAATATTATAGCATTATTTTTGTGATTAATCCAGAGACTTAAAGATTAGCGGTTGGAGACTGCCGGCATAGTAAGGCGGGTCCGCATATTAACCGCGGGATTATCAATAGAGACGCTATTCTCAGGGTCCCAGCGGGCCGATATCGTTATATCGAGATTATTATTCGGCAAGGCCGGGTAGCACGACACCGCGAATGAAACAATATGCCTGGAGAGAACCTCGGGCCCTACGGAGCCTGCCTGGTCACAGTTGGCGCCAACGCATTGGGGATAATACCAGACCTGATATCTATCGCTGGAGGCACCCGATGCACCGGTAAATCTGTAAGCTACCTCCTGGTCATGGGATGGATTGGAAAGATCATCTATTCTCATGCCGTCGGGGTTACTGTCAACCCATATCCTTAACGCATAATCCCCTGAGACCGGACTTACCGTGGCTGCTGCGTGATTAGAATTGATATCCCCTATTGCCCTTGCGGCATCTTTGGTAAGCTGTTCTAAGCATATGGAGACCTCACTCTGCAGCTTGGCTTTTCTATCGGAACCTAGGACCTGGAGACGGCTGAAATTGTCTATTTGAAAATAGCTTAGGACTAAAAGTGACATCAGGACGACGGATACAACTAATTCAACCAGGGTAACGCCGGAGTTTTTTATATTCATCTCATTAGAAAGGAGCGGGCTCTGTCCAGGTCAGGGTTAACTTTACTTTTCGAAGGCCGGGGGCCTGCGTTTGGTTAGTTACATCATAATTGGCGTGGTATGTAATTCCATCCAAGTCTACCGAAACCCCGCTCCTTATACCTACCGTAAGGTTGTTACCCACCTGATCCCAGCTATCCTCCCTGATATCGTTTTGAAGAGGGTCAAGAAAATATTTGCCCAGTTCAGCGCTGGAGATCCTGGAACGGCTATGAATTACGTACCTGGAGCCTGAAACGAAAACACCAGTCAGGCCGGCCATTACCGCAGCCAGGATAACCATAGCGATCAGTATCTCTGTGAGGGTAAATCCTATTTTCTTCATATCCATCTTTCAAAAAAGGCGCCTTTCACTTTTCGAAGGCGCCTTTTTTAAATAATAAGCTGCGTGAAGATTAAATCTACGGACCAGACTGAAAATCTTCAGAGTCAATATTCAGTGTCCATGTCCTTCCGTCAGAACCTGTGCGGGTTGCCACGCTTTGACCTGTGGGATACGCGGCATAACCCCAGTTAACGGCTGGAAGGGATAATTTAAGATCGGTATTTATCCCGTCTCTGTTTGCGCTGCCGCTATAAGGATAATAAAAACTTATCTCCATCTTATAGATCCTCTCCGCGGCCTGTATTAAACGCAGGTTAGCCTGTGCTTCTTTGTCAAGGGCGCGTTCTTTGGTAACGGCAAATTGCGGAGCGGCAAAAGAGACAAGGACTCCGATGATAATAACTACTATTAGAAGCTCAATAAAACTGAATCCGTATTTTCGATGCATCTATTATTTATATCAAAAAGTTAATCAAGTGAAGCGTCCTGAGCCCAAGTACCAGTGCTGGTCAGCGTTATTGTCGCCGAGAGAGCAGGAGCAGCCTCTTTGGTTGCGGTAATTATATAACTATCGGCTAGGCTAGGGTTCCCTGCCACAGAATAGTTCCAGTCCGGATCGTGCGCAACATCAGCTAATTCCACATACTTGTCCAACTCCCCGGGGGCCCAGCTCGCATCAAAGGTTGCCGCAATGTAGCTGTCGTTTTGCGCCCTATACATCTTCTCCGCCTGGGCAATCAAACCTATGGCATTCTTTGCCTTTGAAACCTTCGCTCTTGTAACTGCCTTCAGGTACTGAGGAACGGCGATTGTCGCTAGTATACCGATTATAATAACCACTATGATTAATTCGATTAATGTAAAACCCTTTTTCATCTTTTTCTCCTTTTTATTTTATAAGCTTTTAAAGATTACTATCTCTTTAGGTAGAAGGCGTCACCTCCTTTCATTTAATTGTATATTAAAAAACTTATTTGTCAATATTTTTATCCTCCGATTTGGCTCATCTGGAATATGGGCATAAAGATGCCCACAACGATGATGCCGATTACGCCTCCCATAAAGATAAGTATGGCTGGTTCAAACATGGAAACAATTCTTCCCAGAAATGTTTCAGTGTACTCCTGATAGAAGGCGTTGATCTTCTTAAACATCTGCGGCAGCTCTCCTA
The DNA here is from genome assembly GCA_035506355.1 of Candidatus Margulisiibacteriota bacterium. Classification (GTDB taxonomy): domain Bacteria; phylum Omnitrophota; class Gorgyraeia; order Gygaellales; family Profunditerraquicolaceae; genus DATJPP01. The sequence continues at coordinate 5,079 of DATJPP010000100.1, forward strand.
TCTCCTCGCCTATCCCGATCATCTGCACGACCATAGGGTCGAAGAATCCGCACTTCTCAAAAGGCTCCATAAGCGGCTTACCGTCGCGGACATCGTCTTTAATCCTGCGTATGACCTCTGCGGTAACTGAATTTCCTACGCTATGCTCCGCAATCTCAAAGGAATACAATATCGGCACCCCGCTCTCAAGGAGGGTGGACATTTCGGAAGAGAACCTCTCTACGGTAATAGCGTGAAAAAACTCCCCTAAAACCGGCAAACTTAACTTAAGATTTTCGTACCTTTTGCGTCCGGACTTGGTATTAATATACCTCTTCAAGAGATAAATTAACACTGCCGCCGCCCCAATAACCAAAAAAATCTTCTCTCTCAGGAATACGCTGAATGCGATAAGGAACCTGGTCAATACAGGGACCTTCATGTTCATCCCCTTAAAGATCTCCGCAAAGGCAGGTATGATTTTAATAGTCATAAAGAGGAGGGCACCGAAACTGGCAAATAAAAGTATGATCGGGTATATCAACGCAGAGATGATCTTTCTCTTAAACGCAGCGGTGCGCTCGAAATAACCCGCCAGGCGGTTAAGCACTATTGCCAGGTTCCCGCTTGCCTCCCCGCTCTCGACGAGGTTAATCCATAAATCTGAGAATACGGCCGGGTGCCTTGCCATTGCTTCATGAAAACTTAACCCCTTCTCCATATTCCTTTGCAGGTCTTTTATCACGGTATACAACCTGCGGCTGGAAACCTGTTGCGCAATTATCTCCAGGCTTCTTAAAATCGTAACCCCTGCCCCCAAGAGCGTAGCCAGTTGGCGGCAGAATAGGACCAGGTCATTGCCGGTTATGCGGTAGTGCTGATGCTTTACCTTAGACTTACCGGCTGCCTCCGGCCTAAGCATCACTTTCCCTTCTTTGTAATCAGGCGTTACGTTGATTACAATAAGGCCCTTTGCCTGGATTCTGCTCACAAGCTCTTCTTCAGTGGTAGCATCTTCAATACCACTGACCTTTTCGCCCAAACGGTTCCTTGCGGTATAAAAATATTTAGACATTAATCTGAACCTAAAGTAACGGAGAGTGCTTCTTCAAGCGAGGTAACCCCTTCCTCGACCTTCTTTAACGCTGAATCATAAAGCGTCTGCATACCAGAGGCCCTTGCGGCTTCCCTTATCTTCTGGAAAGAAGCCCTCTGGTTAATCAAGCCCTGTATCTCCTCACCTATAACCATTACTTCGGCGATACAGGTCCTGC
>DATJPP010000101.1:0-2606 GCA_035506355.1 Candidatus Margulisiibacteriota bacterium
CTGAATCCAGCTCTTGCCTTACCTCCTCTTCCTTGAAAGAGGCGATGGCACGGGCTGTTTCCCCGTTGCCACCTAAGATAGAAGCTATTTTTTCATAAGGGGCCTTGAATATATCCTGGGGTTTGGAAAAATAGGCGAGCAATTTCTTAAGCCTTACACTTCCAATATTGCCGACCTTATTTAAACTAATGAGCGCTTCAGAGTGAGTCATAAGATCCCTTGCCCTTTTAAGCCTTCCATAACAGATAAAATTAAAATTGGCGTGACTGGCATAAACAAACCTGCGCCTTCTTTGAAAACTGCGCCAACTAAATAGACAGATAAAATATACAAATAAATAACAAAAACAGAAGCCTTTATAAAATTACTATTTTTGAAAAAATTAACAAATGCAATGATTATCAGAAAGTTAAACAAATTAAATAAATAGTTAAAACCATTTATCGTAACATTCATCCGAGAATAGACCGAGAGACACGCAATACATCCTAATTCGCCACACGGTCCTTCAATACTTTTATTTACTACTTTCTCTAAAAAAAGCTGGACAGCTATATATAATAAAATAGAAGTAACTACATAAATAAAATCTGTTTTGAACTCTGGAAATTTATGTTTCTTTATTGCGGCTTCTTTATCAAGCATCACTTTTATTATTAAGATAAGAATTAATAGAATGCTTATTTCTTTATTAAACGTCATGCACAGCAAATTTAGAAGAAAAAGAATCCGAAAATCAGAAATTAAGAAATACAACCCCCAAATAAAGAACATTAGATTGGGCATATCTGCAAATCGCCAAATCGGTATAATGTTAGCGAATGCAAACATCATATAACATATTAGACTTAAAACTCCGATTAAGCTTGATTTGAAATCATAGCCCAATTTCAATAATAGCAGATTGAATCCTATTAAGGAGAAAAATAAAAATAGCTTATCTGCTCTTGCATGGAGTCTGACAAAATTTACTTTATCTATATAAAAATGGCGTGAGAGATTGACAAATACAGGCATAAAGATTCTCTTGCCTATGGGTTTCTCAACCGTATTGCCTATTTTTAAAAAACTTGCGTGGAATTGCTGCAATGTAGCAATTGATGAGGGATCGCGAAGATAATCTCTATCGTAAGCGATGGCAATTAACATCCTGCTTACAAAGAAATAAAAAAGTAATAAAACGATTATGGAGATGATTTGTTTGTGTTGTTTAGCCATACTCTTAATCATTTTACGAAAGAGATAAACTTTAAGACCTTCTCCGCTGCTTCTTTGACGCAGATATTGGAAGTATCTATTATTTTATCTGCCTTGGCGTAGAATGGCGAGCGCATCTTCAACAAAAACTCAATCTGTTCTTTGGGGTTTTTAACGTTCAGCAGCGGGCGGTGGCAGGCACCGGCGCTCCTCTTTAAGATTACCTCCGGAGTTGCGCTCAGGCAGACTATCACGCCGCTCTCCCTCATTATCTTGATATTCGCCTCGTCGATAACGATACCGCCGCCGCAGGAGACTACGAATTTTTTCTCGCGCGCCACCTCTTTCAAAGCCTGTTTCTCCAGGTTCCTGAAATAGGGCTCCCCCTTTTGTGCAAAAATATCCGTAATCGGCCTCTTTTCTTTTAATTCGATCAGCTCATCAAGGTCTAGGAAACGCCATTTCTTTTTCCTGGCAAGCTCCCTGCCTACGGCGCTCTTGCCGGTAGCCATGAATCCTACGAGATAAATATTCTTCTCTGCCATCTTAGAAAATAAGGTTGAGGCTAAGGTTTAGGTAGTCCTATCAACCTTAACCTCAACCTTCCCCTCTTTTTCGGTTACTCCTCATAAGCTGCCAGGACTACGTCGCTTAACTGCTGCCGCGCCTCTTTGGTCAAGGGGCAGAAGGAATTGTACCATTTTCCGTCCTTTGACTTATCCTGAGGCATCCCTAAGAAGAGCCCATTCTTCCCCTGGATTATGCGCAAGCCCTTTACCAGGAAATCTCCGACGGCTACATCGAGGAAGGCCTTGACCTTGGAATCGCCTTCAAAACGATAGAGCCGCATCACCTTCAAATCCAGTTCCTTATCCATAGATTCCTCCTTTCCTAACTATAATAGACGAGGGAGGAATTTATTTCTAACCTATTCTTTTCAGGTAATTCTGAAAACCAGTTTTTATATCTGGAAGCGAATCCGAGCCGAATTTTTCCAGAAAGGCATCTGCCAGGATAAAAGCCACGGCTGCTTCGGCAACCACTCCCGCAGCCTGAACTACGCATATATCCGAACGTTCTACCGCTGCCTTGGCAGGTCTTTTATTGGCGGTGTTTACCGAATCCAGCGGCTCCATCAGCGTACAGATAGGTTTCATACAGGCGCGGATAACTATATCTTCTCCGTTTGAGATCCCGCCTTCTATCCCGCCGGCATTATTGGTCTTACGGAAGTAGCCTTTTTTGCTGTTGTAATATATCTCGTCGTGTACCTCGGAGCCGAAACTTACCGCATAACCTAAACCTAATCCTATCTCAAAGGATTTAATCCCCGGTACGGAGACTAACGCCTGCGCCAGCCTTCCGTCGAGGCGCCTATCCCAATGCACGTAACTGCCCAGGCCCGTGGG
>DATJPP010000102.1:0-4956 GCA_035506355.1 Candidatus Margulisiibacteriota bacterium
TATCCGTGTCAAGTTTACCGATGGAAAAAAACAGTTCCTCTCCCCGGTGGGGGAATTATTGTTTACCGCTTCCGGTATCTCCGGGCCTTTAGTGCTCAGCTTAAGCGGGAAGATCGTTGATTGGCTCGCGCAGAAGAAGGAGGTCTGGGTGGAAGTAGACCTGAAGCCGGCATTGTCGATGGAGCAGCTGGATAACCGCCTGTTGAGAGAGATAAAACTGAATTCCAAGAAAGGGATCAGGAATATACTAAAAAGTCTCCTCCCCATTAAGATGATTGATCTATTCCTGCGCCTTGCGGGTATCAGCGCGCTTCAGAAGGCAAGTCAGATCAGCCAGCAGCAGCGCGTAAAGATCATTGATTTACTCAAATCTTTCCGGATGCAGGTTGTATCGGCATTTCCGGTAGAGGAGGGGATGGTTACCCAGGGAGGGGTTTCTCTTAAAGAGATAAATCCGCGCACTATGGAATCCCGCCGTATCAAGGGGCTTTATTTTTGCGGAGAGATGATCGATTTAGACGCCGATACCGGAGGCTTCAACCTCCAGGAGGCATTCTCCACCGGGTATCTCGCCGGAGAGAGCGCGGCATTGCATTGATATGAAACCAATATATCTGGCTTCTAACTCCAGGGCAAGAAGGGAACTCCTTAAAAAGAGCGGGCTTAAGTTCAAAGTTTTTCCCAGCCGGGTGAAGGAGAAGAGGAGTATCGGTCATTTATCTTATGCCGGGCTGGTAAAGAAGAATGCCCTGGATAAGGCCCTGGAGGCCTCCGGACGTATTAAACGCGGGATTGTCATCGCTGCGGATACGATAGTCGTCCAGGATAAAAAGATCTTTGGTAAGCCCGCGGACCTTAAGGGCGCAAAGAGTATGCTCAAAAGGATATCGCGTAAACCGCAATGGCTCTACACGGGGGTGGCAATCATCGACAAAGAGAAGCGGAAGGCGCTGTTATCTTACGAAAAGACCAAGGTCTATATGGATAGCTTGACGGATTCAGAGATCGACGATTATTTCCGCAAGGTCTCTCCCCTGGATAAGGCCGGCAGTTTTGATATACAGGGCAAAGGCGCATTTTTCATCAGGCGTATCGAAGGCTGTTTTTATAATGTAGTCGGGCTTCCGTTAAGGACGCTCTACAGGATGCTCAAGAAAACAGGCGTTAAATTCCTTTGTCTTTATCTTTTATTTTTTCCTGTCTTACTTGCGCTTTCAGGCTGCTCTACCGAATATAACGTCGTTACCGGCGAGCAGGAAACCTATTACTACAGCACGGATAAAGAGGTGCAGATGGGCAAGGCGATAGCTAAAGAAGTAGAGAAGGAGTATAAATTCGCGGATGACCCCCTGCTCAAGGAGCGCGTTGAAAGGGTAGGCAAGAGGATTGCCGCAGTCTCCGACAGGAAAGAGATCAATTATAGTTTTAACGTGCTGGACGATGAGGAGGTCAATGCCGTATCTTTACCCGGCGGATATGTCTACGTGAATAAGGGTCTCCTGGATAAGATCGAAAGCGACGATGAGCTGGCTGGGGTATTGGCGCATGAGGTAGGGCATATTGTCGCCCGGCACAGTATCAAGAAACTGCAAGGTTATCAAGGGTATTCCCTTTTAAAGTTATTGGCTATCGTAGCTCCTGTAAGCGGGGAAGTAGGCGCAGCTGCGGATACGGCCTTTACCGAACTGCTCTTAGGCTACGGCAGGGAAGACGAATTACTTGCCGATAAGCTGGGCACGCGCTATGCGAAATTAGCCGGATACGACCCGCATGGCATGTTGAAGTTCCTGGAAAAGTTACAGGATATTGACAGGCGTAAGCCCTTGGAGCCGAAGTCTTATTTTAAGACCCATCCTTATGTCCCGGACAGGATAAGAGTGGTAAAAGAGGAGCTGGGGGAAAGCATGGCTTTCCAGGATTATATAAACATTGAACAGGAAGAGCATAAATAAATTATTTTTGACCCTAGCGGCATTATTGATGCTGGGTTTTCCCGCGGCATCCGGGGCCGCGGATGGTAAAGGAGAAGATCACGATATGAGCAGCCCTTTCGGCGTCCTGGAATTCCTGCAGTGGAACCATCCCTGGAATCATTACAAATACCCTTCACGCCAAGAGCTGGATAAGGCCCTGCGGCTGATGCAGGAAGCGGGGATAGGCTGGGTGAGGTTTGATTTCTTGTGGGAAGATATCGAAAGCTCCCCCGGTAATTTTGATTTTGCCAAATACGACTTAATCGTAGAGTTAGCCTCAGAGTACAAGATCAATATTTTAGGTATCCTCGATTACACCGCTTCCTGGGCCTCTCCTCAGGGTGTCTGGAATTATCCTGCGCAAGATCCCCGGCCTTTCGTAAATTACGCCTCCAAGGTCATTGAAAGATACAAGGGCAAGATCAAATACTGGGAACTCTGGAACGAGCCGGATTCGGGGATATATTGGCAGCCTCAGGATGGCCTGAAGAGTTATTGCGCTTTGCTCAAAGAGGTCTACCTGGCCGCTAAAAAGATCGACCCGGGATGTAAAATATTAAACGGCGGTCTGGCCAACGGCCTCTCCAGCGTAAACCGTCTTTATGATAACGGGGCAAAGGGTTATTTTGATATCTTGAATATACATATCTTTGAGAATCCCCTTAATCCCGGCTCGATAAAAGCAGTAGAGGCTTATCCGCGCCTTGCCTATAAGGTGATCTCTAGAAACGGCGATGGTGATAAGGAAATCTGGGTCACCGAGATCGGCTGCCCCGGGGTAAAAAGCGGCTTCAGGGTAAAAAACTGGTGGATGGGGAAGAACCCTACTGAATCTTTGCAGGCAGATTGGTTAAAGAATATTTTCGGGGTTTTATTGAAAGATAAGAGAGTCAAAAAGGTCTTTTGGGCCTTCTTTCGCGACTGCGACAAACACTGGGATAACGGTATAGATTATTTTGGGGTCGTACGCTGGGATTTTTCCCGGAAGCCCGCTTTTAAGGCCCTTCAGGAAGCTGCAAACTAATTACTGCGGTTTATTCTAACAAGATACTCGTTGCCTATTATCTTAAGAAGCGTAACTTTGAACTCTTTTTGAGCATCCAGGGTTTTTGCAATATCCTCCGATTTGGATTTTGTAAGGATAGCAAATGTGACCGGCTGCTTTTGTAAGAATCCTATGAGTTTATAATCCATATCCAGATATGGCACAGGATGGGGGCTGAAGAAATTCCCTCCGTAAAGCGCAACCGGTTTACCCGTATAATACCGTACTCCCCGTATAAGAGGCTTGGCACAGATAATCGTCCCTTCGACCTTATAATTATTCAATAAATAAGCGCCCATTTCTTTTGAGGTGACAAAGGGCTCGACATCCTTGGCAACAAAAGGAAAGACAGGAAAGAAGGTAAGCATAAAACAGGGGAGAAGGTAAAGGCCCCTGGCATAATTATGCCTGAAAGCCCGTATGGCAAATAGCGTTGCCAAGAGGAGCCAGGAGAGGCTGAGGATGTAAACTGAAGGCTTAAACGAGATATAATCCGCAAAGCGGCCTAAGATTATAAAAGAGCCCGCTCCTAAACAAAGGCCGATTATCAAAAAGATAATCGCCGTTATCAAGAAGGGGTTAAATACAGAACGGCTTTTTTCTTTCTTCGCGATAAAGTAATAAATAAAGTCGGCAGTAATAATGGAGAGGGGAGGGAATAAAGGCACGATGTAACTGGTTAATTTGGAATGGCAGAATTGAAAAATCAGAAAAACAACCGCTATCCAGGAGGTTAAAAATAAAAAAGAAGAGGCATTCTCCTTGCGCAGATTATTAGGCAGAGAGAATAAAGCGCAAAGCGTAAATATGCTCCACGGGAAAACAGAGCCGATGATGGATGCAGGATAGAAATACCATTTATCGGCTGAAGGATGTTCCGCGGCTAAAAATCTTCTTAGGTGGTCGTTATAGAAGAATTCAGCTATAAAGCCGTAGCCGTACCGTTTGAACATATAGATATACCAGGGCAGCGCAATCGCCATAAAAATTAGAAGCCCCCATCCGAGAAATTCCCTGCAGTATAAGAATCTGATATCTTTTTTTGCCGCCAGAAAATAGATTACTATTAAAATCGGTATGACCAGCCCCAGGGGCCCCTTAGTCAATACTGCCAGGCCGGAAAAAATAAAAAACAGGATTGAACCGTATGCCTTTTTCGCCTTATCAGAATATCCCCAGAAAAATGATAATAATGACAGCAATATGAAAACAGAGAAGATCATATCTGTGAATACGGTCCGGGCTAACCCGATATATAAGCCTGAAGAGGTTAAAATCAAGGCTGAAAGGAAGGCCTTTTTTTCTTCTTTAACTGCCAGTAACCCCAATAAATAAACTGCGATTACCCCGATCATGGCAAATAAGGCAGGGAAGAGCCTCGCGCTGAAACTAGAGATCCCAAAAAGCATAAAACCGGCCTTGAAAAGCCAGAATGAGAGGATCGGTTTTTCAAATTGGGGCTGGTCGAAGAGATAGGGGGTAAGCCAGCTTCGATGCTGGATCATCTCCTTTGCCGTTTGCACGTAAAATACTTCATCGGGGCTGGTAAGGCTCAGGATGCCGTTTCCCCACATCAAGAATATAAAAGAGAGGGAAATTAAAATAAGGATTCTTTTTAAATAGTACCTGCCCGCTATCATTTACCCAGATTCAATAATTCCGATATCGTAACAAAACGGTAGCCTTTTTCCCGCAACTTATTGATCAAGAGCGGGATTGTTTTTACGGTTTCATTACGGTTCCCGCCTTCGGTGCTGAAGACCCCTCCGCTATCATGAAAAAGGATAATATCTCCCGGCTGTATGTTCCTGGTAAGATAACTTACCATATACTTATCGTCAAAAGTTACCCAGTCTTTGGAATTTAAGGTCCACAGGACTATCTTGTAACCCAGGGATTCTATCTTTTTTCTTTCATGAGCGGTGATCCAGGCTTTCG
>DATJPP010000103.1:0-3475 GCA_035506355.1 Candidatus Margulisiibacteriota bacterium
AAACCGCTTGAGCTTGAAGAACTGGAAAGAATCGTCCTTGGCGAATTAGGAAAATAGAAGATATGGCTATTGATTATAAAAAAGAATTAGAGGGTGCCTCCAAAAGCATGATCCTGGTGCACGAGCCTACCGTCCTGATCAAGATGATCGTGCGTATGATGGTGCAAAAGGTAAGGGTGAGCCACGCCGGAATACTCCTGCACGATAAAGAACGGGATTCTTACATTCTCACGGTTTCCCGCGGCTCAACAGGCCTAAAGATTCCCGCTGGATTCGCCAGGGTCGACCCCGACAATAAGCTTATTCGTTTCTTCAAGGAAAAACTGGACGAACAGCTTCTTGACGACGGGGCGGTGGTCTTTGAAAAGGCTAAAAGCCTGCTGCGCAAAAATATCGGCGCAAAGGCAAAAGAAATACTCAAGGGTGCGATATATCAAATGGAGATCTTCGGGGCTGCCGTTTGTATCCCCAGCTATTTCCGTAACGAGCTTTTGGGCATCCTGATACTCGGGAAGAAGAAGGGAGGAAAGAACTTCACGCAGGAGGAGCTTGACTTCTTTGTCGCACTCGCCTCAGATGTGGCAATGGCCCTAAGGAATGCCTCCCTTTTTAAAGAACTGGAGCTGGAGCTTGAGCGCAAACAGCGCCTTTTCCTCCATACTACAATTGCGCTTGCCGCCGCCATAGAAGCCAAAGACAAATACACCCACGGCCATACCGCCCGCGTGACAAACTTAAGCCTGGAGATAGCCGCTAAGCTGGCACAAAAAAATAAAGAGAACTTTCCGGCAAAATTCCTGGAACACCTGCATATCGCCAGCCTCCTGCATGATATCGGAAAGATCGGAATACCGGAATCAATATTAAATAAGAACGGCCCCTTAAGCGAAGAGGAGAAGAAGATAATGCAGGAGCACCCCCTGGTAGGGACAACCATCCTGCAGCCGATCAAGGAACTGGAAGACGCACTGCTGGGCGTTAAATACCATCATGAGAAATATGACGGCTCGGGTTATCCCGAAGGCCTTAAAGGCAACCAGATACCTCTGGTCGCCTCCATCATCGCGGTTGCCGATACCTTCGATGCCATGACCACCGACCGGCCTTACCGCCGGGGATTATCCAAGAAGGATGCCGTAAAAGAGATAGAGCGGGTAAGCGGAAAACAACTCCACCCGGAGATTAGCACTATTTTTGTGGAGCTCTTCCAGGAAGGCAAGATTTAAATCCCCATGCACCCCAAGCGCATAATCCTGATGTATATCTCTGAGGTCTCTGGACACCACAGCGCTACCCTTGCCATTGAAAAGGCGATCAAGATAATCTCGCCCCAGACAGAAGTACTTAATATCAACGCCTTCAATTACACCAATCCCATATCCGAGAAAGTAGTAAACCGCCTGTATATGGCCATTATCAAAAGGGCGCCAAAAATATGGGACTACCTTTACGATAACCCGGCGATCGCAAAGAATATAGAAAAGATAAAAGGGACCATCCATAAATTTAATTCCCCGAAATTCAAAAACCTTTTCGATAAATTCAAACCTGACGCCATCCTCTGCACGCAGGCATTCCCCTGCGGGATGGTCGCGGATTACAAGACCGGCTTTAATTCAACTATACCCCTGGTTGCCGTGCTTACGGACTATGTTCCCCATTCTTACTGGGTCTACGATACGGTGGATTATTATATTACCCCTTCTGACGAGGTAACGCACCGCCTGTTAAAAAAGGGCGTGCCGGAACAGAAGATAAAAGCCCTGGGGATCCCTTTTGACCCTAAATTTAACGAACAACTCAACCAGGAGAAAATATTCACTAAGCTTAAACTTGGCCCGTCATTACCCACCATCCTGATTATGGGGGGAGGCCAGGGGTTAGGCCCTATAAAAACGATAGTGAAATCCCTTGATAAGGTGCAAACCGGTCTCCAGGAGATAATCGTAACCGGCACGAACAAAAAACTATACAAGTCACTTAAGAAGAACCTTAAAAAATACCGCAAGAAGATACTGCTCTTTGGCTATGCGCAGAACATTAACGAATTGATGGAAGTATCCGACATCATCATCACCAAGCCGGGCGGGGTAACCACGGCAGAAGTCCTGGCAAAAAATATACCCATGCTTATCGCCAAGCCCATACCCGGACAGGAAGCGAATAATACCTATTATCTTACGCAGAAAGGGGCTGCCATCAAAATTGACTGCCCAGAAAAAATTAATTCAGCTATTGAGGAACTATTATTAAACCCCGGCAAGTTAAGCCGTATGCGCGAGGCCGCGGCAATGATCAGTAAACCTAACTCAAGCCTGGATATCGCAAGGCTCCTTTTAGACTTATAACCGTGTCCAATTATTTACTTTACCGTATAGGACAAAGAATAGCATTAAGCCTGCCGCTAAAGTTGGCATATGCCCTCGGTGTCTTTATCTCGGATATAAATTATATATTTGCCAGGAAAGACCGCAAGTCGGTAAAAGAAAATTTGAGAGTGATCTTTCCGGAAAAACCGGAAAATGAAATCAGGGTTTTAGGACGCAGGATGTCCAGGAATTTCGCCAAATACCTGGTTGATTTCTTCCGTTTTCCCATGATGGACGCCGGCTACATAAAAAAGAACGTCAAAGCTGAAAACTTTCAATATTTGGATGAGGCTATTGCTAAGGGCAAAGGCGTAATCATCCTTAGCGCCCATATCGGCAACTGGGAGATGGGGGGGATAGCCATAGCGCAGATGGGATATCCGCTCTGGGTAGTTGCGCTCCCGCATAAGAATAAGAAGGTAAACGATTTTTTTATCTCACAGAGAGAAGATAAATCTGTTAAGGTCATACAACTTGGCATGGCAGTAAGAAAGTGTTTTGAAGTTTTCAAGAGAAATGAAATCCTGGCCCTGGTAGGGGACAGGGATTTCACCGATGACGGGATAGTCCTGGAATTCTTCGGTAAACCCTCGGTATTTCCCGAAGGTCCGGCTGCCTTCTCCCTAAAGACAGGCGCAATTATCGTCCCCGGTTTTATGTTCAGGAACCGGGATGATACCTTTACGCTCCGGATGGAAAAACCTATTGAATTCAACCCTGGCTCCGATAGGAAAAACGATATAAGGAACCTGATCTCGCTTTATAAGCCGCTGATCGAAGACTATATCCGCCGCTACCCTGACCAGTGGTTTATGTTCAGGAGATTCTGGGTAGAAAAAATATAATGAAAGTTTGCGTATTAATCCCTACATATAACGAATCCCGCGCCATAGCCAGCCTGATAAAAGATATCCGCAAACAGGGCCTGGACGTTGTGGTAGTTGATGACGGCTCTAAAGACAATACCCCCGGGCTTGCGGAAGACTCCGGAGCAATAGTCCTGCGCAATAAAATCAACAGGGGGAAAGGCGCCTCTTTGATCAAGGGGTTCGATTATATCCTGGCCAAAGATTACGATTGCGTAATTTCTATGGACGGAGATGGCC
>DATJPP010000104.1:0-2756 GCA_035506355.1 Candidatus Margulisiibacteriota bacterium
AGGATTACAATAAGGTCTGAGCCGAAATCAGATGCAGGAAAGATTATCCCCTTACCGAGCAGCCTAGTAATCAATACTGCGCTGGCTAAACCTAAGAAAGGAGCGAGCAGGAATGTCCTTCTTGAGCCATGCGGCACAATAACCTCCTTGCCGCATAACTTTATTATATCCGTGAAATTCTGATGCCAGGGCGGACCCTTGCGCCACTGCAACCTGGCGCTTATCTTCCTATCCAGCCAGCTAGCCATTAGCCCCATACTTGCGCTGAATAAAAACCCCGGAAAGATAAAATAATAAAACAAACTCTTCATTTTCTCCTCGGAGGCTGTATATCCTCTCTGGACCACTTCAACGTATGCACTGCAAGGTTATCTCCCGCAAAATAAATGTTCTGCTCCAGGCTTTCCTCTACTTCTTTTACCTCTATTGCCTTCTCCGGGCATCTGCTTAGGCATTTCGGAAGCTTGCCGTCTTGGCCCAGGCAATAATCGCACTTGGAATCGAGATAAGGTATAAAGTCCTCAAAGATCACCCCGAAGGGGCAGGCGATACTGCAAGACTTGCAACTGGTGCAGCGCATTTTATAACGCTTGATATGTCCGTCTTGCGCTCTCTCCAAGGCGTTATGATAACAGGCATTTACGCAGGGGGCTTCTTCGCAATGGCGGCAGATAGTGGCGAAGGTAGCGTATTCGCGCAATGAGGCTATCCCGTTATTCTGGGGATGATAGAAATAATCGCAGGCAACCCTGCACTCCTTGCATTTATTGCAGACTTCTAAATCAATAAACAGCCTTTTCATTATTTAATCCCAGATATCATGAGTATCTTTCAATTCTTCGTAAGTAAAGACCGGGCCGTCTTTGCAGGCATAGAATTTGCCTATGCGGCAATGGCCGCATTTACCCAGCCCGCAGGACATGCTCTTCTCCATAGAGAGATAAATATCCTCCGGCTTAAACCCTAAATCCAACAACTTTAAGGTCACGAATTTCATCATGATCGGAGGCCCGCATACTACTGCTACCGCATTCCTTATCTCCAGCGGCAGCTCCTTGAGGATGGTGGTGACTAAACCTACATTCCCTTTCCAGGACGGCTCTCCCACATCCACGGTAGTCACCATATCCACTTTATCTTTTTTCTTCCATTCCGGGAGCAGCTTTTTATAAACGATATCCTTGGGGGTGCGCGTTCCGTAGCGCAGGACTACCTTGTTATATTTATCGATATCAGAGAAGAGGCTGAATAGCAATGAACGCAGAGGCGCCAACCCCACGCCTCCGCCTACGATCAATATATCGCGAGCCCTGAATTTATCCAGAGGATAACCCTTTCCGTAAGGCCCGCGTAGCCCGACCAGCTCCCCCGGTTTCATATTATGCAGCGCCGCGGTCACCCGGCCTACGTTCATTATGGTAACGTCAATCTTACTTTTTACAGCCGGGTCGGAAGAAGGGGTAAAAGGGGCCTCTCCTAAGCCCGGGATGGTCAGCTCTATGAATTGGCCGGTGCTGAAGGAAAAATCAGCTTGGACTTTAAGCTTGAAGGTTTTTATCGTAGGGGTCTCTTCAATGACCTCTTCAATGTAAGCTTCAACTGGCTGATAGATATTTTTCTGCATATAGCCTTCGTAAAATATCCCTGATATCAATGCGCCCGGGGCAGACATCAATGCATCTGCCGCAACCGCAGCATGCCTGAAACCCAAGATTAGAAATGAAGAAGTCAAATTTCTTAAGATACCTGTTGCGCAGCCGCATATAGCGCATCTTTAAAGGATTGGCCCCGCCGGCGACCTTGGTAAAATTCTTCAAGAGGCAGCCGTCCCAGAGCCTTAACCTCTTGGCATTCTCGCCGACGGCTTCATCCGCCAGCAAGAAGCAATGGCAGGTATCGCAGATAAATACGCAACCACCACACTCAACACAGGTGCGCATCTGCTCATTCCAGACAGGCGAATTGTATCCTGTCACGACTATCTCTCTTAAAGACTCTTTTTTCGGTATCTTATGGAGGAGCAGGTGCTCTTCCAGACGCTTTACCACAGATTCCCTTTTTAAGGACCTTCCGGAGATCTGGCCTAGCGTAGCAGGGGTAAGGATATCTTCCATGGTTTTGGCCAGGCGAGCGGCTCTTTCAGAACCGATCTCCACAAGATAGCCATTGGTAAGCGGTGAGAGGTTAAAATCAAAACCTTCGCTTGCGTGCGGATTTATTTCGAAGGCACGGCAGAAACATGATTCCTTGAAATTAGGGCAATCGCTGGAGATAATCAAGGCGCTCTCTCTTCTTTTCTTATAAAGAGGGTCGACCGTCCCGCTCCCTAAAAAAACATAATCCTGTATTTTTAAGGAAAAGAGGTCGCAATTCTTCACCCCGCATATCGCCAGCGGCCTCTCTTCTTTAAGGCTGGCGTTATCTTTAAAATAGGCGCAAATTTCTTCTTTGAAGTGGGTAAAAAATGAGCGCAGCGGCTCCAGGCAACGGTAGTCATTAAAAACAACTTCTTCTCTTTTGAGGATAGAGTATCGGCGAAGCTGGTAGTCATCATTTGGCAGGTTAAATCCGTAATCGCATTTGACCCTGCAGGGTGAGGTTATTTTGACGGGGAGATAAAGCTCGTAAAGCCTGGCTATATGTCCGTAAAACTCAAATATATCTTCTTCTTTTAAAAAGGCTTCCATGATAATCTTCTTTAACTTTAAAGAAGGCAAGAAGTTCGGAAGGGATACCTCGCAAAGTTTACTTTAAAT
>DATJPP010000105.1:0-3475 GCA_035506355.1 Candidatus Margulisiibacteriota bacterium
ATGTTTAGCCCGGAAATAATATGAATTGCCCTGATATTAGAGAAAAACTTCAGCTTTTCCTGGAAGATTTGCTCGCAGAAGAGGAATATAAGGCATTTTGTGTCCATATAGATAACTGTAACAGATGCAAAGTTTATGTCAGGTCTATAGGTTCTTTATCCAACCAATTGTGGAAGCTGGGCCAAATCGAGGCGCCTTCAGATCTGCTTTCTACCATACAGTTCAAGCTTACCCATGCGCAGGAAAATGGCAGAATGGCTAAAACCAGAATAACAAAAAAACAGGTTATCCTAAGTATCACCTTGTTGATATTGACAATAGCCCTGATTTTGGGAGCGGGTTATTTTAAAAAGCGCAGGCAGAAGCCCCCAAGCGAAAGCGAATCCAAAGCGTTGATCAATGAGCTAAAAGGCATAGCGGTGAAGTTAGGGGTTTCGGCAGGCGATGATAACAGCGAAAAGGAGACCGGCAACGATACCACCGGTAACTGATTATGCCAAAGATCCTTATTCTTGATGATGAGGTGCGTATCAGGGAGCTTATGCGCAAGGCCCTGGAAAGAGAGGGGCATGAGGTGGTAAGTGTCCCCAGCTCCGAGCAGGCATTGGAGATTATCTTCAAAGAGCCCTTCGACCTTTTTCTTCTTGATATCGGGCTTTCAGGGGAATCCGGCATTTCGGTATTGAAAAAGGTGAGGGAGTACCGGAAAAACGTCCCTATAGTAATTTACTCCGGAGTCTTGACTTCCGAGCTTGAGCAGGAAGCGCGCATTGCCGGGGCAAACGAAGTATTCAGCAAGGATATGGATATTTTGCAATTGGTTGAACAGATAAAGAAGATAGTAAAATCCGGAGAGAAGACCACCCAAGGGCCGGCAAAGAGCGGAGAGAAAAAATCGCTTCTAATCGTCGATGATGAAGAAGGGATCCGTCGGGTCTTAAGGGAATTCTTTAAGCGCAAGGGATTTGATGTCTTTGAGGCAGGAAGCGGCGAGGAGGCGTTACAATTAATCCGCTCAACAAAGGTATCGGTAGTTTTGCTGGATATGAGAATGCCGGGGATGGACGGCCTCGAGACATTAAGGAAAATTCTCGAGATTAATCCTAAACTCGGAGTGGTGATGGCTACCGCCGAGCAGGATGATGAAAAGATCAAAATAGCGCTGGAGCTGGGGGCATATAGTTATGTATTAAAGCCATTTGATTTTGCGTACCTGGAGCTTGTAGTTATGTCAAGGATTAATGCTAAGACAGAGTAAATAAATCTAATTATACCAGGAGGGGCTATGGGCAAGAAGATCTTGATTGTTGATGATGAAGCGAATATTTGTTTACTGGTAAGCGCTTTTCTCGAAAAGAAGGGATTTACGGTTATAACTGCTAATAACGGCAAAGAGGGCGTAAGTGCAGCCCATAAATTCCTGCCGGACTTGATACTCCTTGACATTAACATGCCCAAGATGGATGGGTTTGCGGTCTTGGAGAAACTCAAGCATTCCCCTGAGACAATGCCAATCCCGGTCATTATGTTGAGCGGAAGAGGCGATAATGAGTCTAAAATAAAAGCCTCAGGCTCATATTCCGAATATTATATTACCAAGCCGTTTGAATTAGAAGAATTAGAGTCTAAAATAAAATTGGTCTTGAGAATATAAAAAAGTTGGGTTTATGCAAAAATTGAATCTTCCGGGAAAAACAATAAAGATAATTGATTCTCTGATAAAAGAGTTAAGGGACATTTATGCTAAAGAGCTGGTTTCGATTATACTTTATGGCAGCGCTGCCAGCGGAGAATTTGTACAGCAGGCCTCTGATGTAAATTTGCTGGTGGTGCTTGATAACGCCGAGCTACCCAATTTAACCCGTGTTTCCCGGTTAATCTCAAAGGGTAAATACAAATTTATAAAGGCCATCTTTATTTCACAAGACTATATGCATAGTTGCCTGGATGTTTTTCCGATAGAGTTCCTGGATATGAAGGAAAATTATGCGCTGCTGGCAGGTAAGGATATCCTGGAAGGCTTAAATGTGGATTTAAAGAATTTAAGGTTTCAGTGCGAATACGAACTGAAGTCCAAGCTTTTGAATATCAAGAACCTTTATTTAAGAAATAATGGCAGGGAAGACCTAGAGGTTCTATTGTTTAAATCGTTTACTTCAATACTGCATTTGATGAGGAATCTCTTAAGGCTTAAAAATGTCAGCCCGCCCTACCTGAAACAGGATGTGCTCAACGTTTTTTCGCACGAATTCGGGATAAGCGTCTTTAATTTTAACATAATCTTAGCGGCTAAAAATAAAAATACCAGGTTAAGTTACGCGGAACTGGACGATATGCTGCTTGGTTTGGTGCTGGACCTGGAAAAAATAATCAGGATAACGAATAATCTCTAGCCTTTATGCGCAAGAGTTGGTTTTTAACCCTGCTTTACATATTGACCATAACAGGGCAGCTCTTTGCGCAAAATGTACCTGAAGTTGCCGGGAGTGTAAATGATTTTGCCGGGGTTATCGGCCCGGAATATAAGCAGAAGCTTAATGTCCTGATAACAAAACTTAAAGCGGCAACCGGATCAGATATCACCGTGGTCACCGTGAATTACATCGCTGCCTATAATGAGAAAGAATATGCCCGCTTGCTCTTTGACAAATGGCATCCCGGTAATAGCTCCAAGGATAACGGCGTGCTTATACTCGTGGCAGCCAGCGAAAGGCGCTGGCGTATTGAGACAGGATATGGGGCAGAAGGAATCCTGCCTGATCTTCGCCTTAGAAAGATCATTCATGAGTATATGGAGCCGTATTTTAAGAAGGGCGAGTTCGGGAAAGGGTTGTATTACGCGGTTGCGCAGCTTGCCCAGGTAATCTCCATTGAACACAATGCCCGATTGGATTATTTAAAAGGCGCTTATCCCCCAAAAGAGAGAAAGAAGTTTACCGGGTTTATTTATTTTCTCATTCCGCTTTTATTCTTTGTAATGTATCTTTGGCGGTTTAAGTTTCAACCCAAAGAAAGAAAAAACTTCTCAGGAGGCTCATCAGGAAAAGGATTTGGCGAAGGTTCTTTTGGCGGTTTCGGCAGAGGTCGATAAATTTATATTTTCATTTCAATATCTGCTTCTCAAGTGGGACATCTCTCATCTATTTAACCATAAACTTGATATCCGCCATATTCAGCCCTATAATACATACCTGTAAATACAGAGAGGTTTCCCTTCCTGAAACATGAAAGGGACCGGTTGCGAGAATAGTGCCGAGTACTCACCTCTCAAACTGACCATTTTTGCAAAAATGGCCGATTTTTAGCCTGCATAAGCGATGATAGGGTTCAGAGAGGCTGCAACCCTCGGGATATTACCTGGACCCCAGTAATTAAACTCTCTCTATTGGAAGAGAGAGGCGAAATGCCATGATTAGTAAATCTGATCATGGCATTTTTTATGTGTCGAGTTGTCAAAGAGTTAGGGTGTTAAGTT
>DATJPP010000106.1:0-3084 GCA_035506355.1 Candidatus Margulisiibacteriota bacterium
AAAGATGATTTTCTTCATTTTTTTCCCGCCTTATCTTCCAGTCTGTATTCCTGGATATCCAGGAACCAGAAGTCGTTGATCTTGACTTTATCCGTTTTTAAAATATTGATTCTTTTGTTGAAGTTCGGCCCGTCATAGACAAAGCTGTGGTATTCTCCGTATTCTCCACAGATATCGATGCCTTTGATGAGCTTAAGTTCTTCCATTAACTTTTTATCAATCAGCCTTCCGGCCCAGCCCTCGCCGATTTTAGCGATCTGTGCGCTGGTGATTACTGCCTTAAATCCCAGATCGATTAGCTCCTTAAGCAGGCTTTCCGTGGGTTTATTCCATAGCGGAGAGACAACCTTCATCCCCGCTTTAGCGCAGATATTTTCCACCCAGTCCGAGAGGTCGATAAGATGGATATCCCCGCGGATGATGTGGGTAATTCCCTTCTCTTTTAGTTCCAGGAGCGTCTTGGTGAATATTTCTTCGTAATTGTCTTTAGTCGTCACCCTTTGCATCAAAGGTATGCCGAGCGCCTCTGATTGCAGTTCGACTAACTTTTTATCTGTGCCGTGAAATGATACCCGGCCGTATTCGAAGGATATAAAGTTAAAAAGATAATCGACCTTACAACCTTCCTCCATGGCTTTATACAGCGCCAGGCAGCTGTCTTTGCCGCTGCTCCATGAGCAGGCAGAGCGTTCTTGAGGCATTTCTTCTTCCTTTCCGGACTTGAAAAAATAAAAACCCCGAAGGCGCAATCTCTACGCTCTTTCGGGGTTTACCCTGTTCTTTAACCCTGCTGACCTGTCCGCGGGTCAGGGTTTTATCGGACTTAATTTATGGGCGAGGTATTCTGACTCTCCTCTTATCTCTTATGCCTGGCCTTCCCATCCTAAGATTTCAGGACAGTGGCGTAAGTCTGCTAAGAGCTTTCCCTTTTGTTCTAAGGGAGCGAGGATTACAGCAGCGGGACTGTGGTTGATTTGCACAACCTTCCCTAAGCCATAAATTACTTTTTTTCTAAATTGTTAAAAGAACTTTTGCTAACTTTGTATTTTTTACTTTAAACGTAACCAACTCGGTGATTGAAACCATTATGCCGGTATATATAACGGTTGCCATGGCAAAATCCCTTAAAAACGGCAGGCCCATTACATAAGAAGTCAGCAGTCCCTGTAAAGTAGGCGGGTACCAGCCCATCAACCAGACGCCGAAATTACTGATTAAATAGAATACAACTGATGAAGAAAGTGATGCGGTGGTTATGCCAAAGGTATTTTTATGCCTTTTTAGCCAGAAGCCGATAAATGAACTTGCGATAAAGCCTGTCCAGGTAAAAAGCACCACGTTGTGCATGCCGAGAAAATAATCGCTTAAGGCCATAATCACTAATGGGATAATAAGGGCATATTTTTTATTGAGATATGCGCCGCCAAAAATGGCGATTGCCGCTACGGGGGTAAAATTAGGCGCATGCGGGATAAACCTTAATAAGATACCGGTTAAAATCAAGAATAAGACTAACATATTGCTCCTCCTTTTCTAATATTTGTTATGTTAATGCAAAAAGATTTTTCTGTCAAGCATAATTTAAAATTCTATTCCTTTTCTCGCCGGGATATTCCTGCGGAAATAATGTTTTACCTCTTTTATCTCGCTGGTTAAATCCGATAGCCGGATGATCTGCGGGTGCGCGTACCTTCCGGTGAGGACCAGTTCGACACTTTCAGGCGCTTCCTTTAAAATGGCGGTTACATCGGAAAGTTTGAGGATTTTCAATTTTAAGGCGATATTTATTTCATCAAGAATGACCATATCGTAAATCCGGCGCGCGATGGCCTCCCTCGCCTTTTTAAGCCCTGCCCTGGCTGATTCCAGGTCTTTTTTTGTAACGGTCCTGGTGATGAAACAGCTCCTGCCGCATTGCTCCAGCCTGACATTCTTTATCTTCTTTAGAGAAAGCATCTCGCTGTAGCGCCTGCCTTTGGCAAACTGCATAATGTAAACCTTTAGCCCGGCGCCAGCGGCGCGCAGCGCCAGGCCGAGCGCAGCAGTGGTCTTGCCTTTGCCGTTACCTGTATATACCTGTATCAATGCTCACCGCCTTCATTCTTCCATCCGTATTTTCCAATTAAGGGCACGAATACGCATCCGCAGACCGGGGCAGATTCCAGCTTGCCTTTCTTTTTTTCCGCAACCGTCAGTACCTGGCTGAAGCTTTCGCCCAGAGGCAGGACTAATCTTGCGCCTTCTTTTAATTGTTCACCCAGGGGTAACGGGATGCGCGGGCTGGCAGCGGTAATAATGATCCTGTCAAAAGGGGCCTCTTCTATCCACCCCAGCGTACCGTCGCCTATTTTAAATTTGACATTATTATAACCGGCCCTTTTCAGCGCTTCCTCGGCGTCTCTGGAGAGCCTTTCGAACCTTTCGATAGTATAGACTTCTTTTGCCAGTTCAGCAAGGATAGCTGTCTGGTATCCTGAGCCGGTCCCGATCTCCAATACCTTCTCATTTCCGGTGAGGCCAAGGGATTCGGTCATCAGGGCTACGATGAAGGGCTGGGATATGGTCTGGCCCTCTCCTATCGGCACCGGATAGTCAGCGTAGGATGTATCCCTCATTTCTTCGGGCATGAACTTATGCCGTTCCACCTTATAAAATGCCTGTAGGAGTTTCGGGTTATTGATACCGCGAGGGATAAGTTGTTCCTCGACCATGCGTTTTCTTAAAATTTCGAAATTCATAATTCTTTTACAATGAACCTGATGAACCTTAAGGTATCGATAAAAGGGTTGATCCTGCTCTTCTGCCCCGAATAAACCGTCTCAATGCGTACCGATTCTATCTTCATACCGCAACGTGCGGCCCGGATCAATAATTCGGCCTCGGTTTCATATTTTCCTGCCTGCAGTTTTAACTTTCTAAGGGCATCTGTCCTTATGAGCCTGAAACCGCACTGGGTATCCGGTATATCCTGGTGGGTAATGCGCGATATCAGCCAGGACATGAATTTATTTGTTAAGACCCTTATCAAAGGCATCTTCTTCGTTTTCAGCATCCTGTTACCGATAAATATATCGCTTCGTGAAT
>DATJPP010000107.1:0-2830 GCA_035506355.1 Candidatus Margulisiibacteriota bacterium
TATAAAAGATATCAATATAAACGTCCAGGGGATTGAAAGGGGGTAGGCTAAATATGAGAATTATAGGTATTATATTTTATGCTCTGGTCCTTACTCTTATCGGCGTAACAATGATAATATTCGCCATCGGCCAATTGCAGCCGCGCGATATCAGCGACACCCTCATTTACATACAGGAGAATGTAAGCTCCCGCTGGGTAGTCGGCCTATCCGGAGCGCTCCTGATATTAATAACTTACTCGCTTGCCCAGCTGATCTTAGGTAGATTTCAGCGGGAAAAGACCATTGCCTTTGCCACTTCTTCAGGCCAGGTTACCATAGCCCTATCTGCGGTGGAAGATTTGATCCGCAGGCTCACCGGGGTTATCCCTGAGATCAAGGAGCTTAGGCCCGACGTTGTGGCGACTAAGAAAGGCATTTCCGTGGATTTAAGGGTGGTGTTGAAGGCGGAGGCGAATATACCCGAACTGACCTCGCGCCTGCAGGATATTACCAAAGCCAAAATTCAGGAAGTGCTGGGTATTGAAGAACAGATATTGATCAGGATACACGTGGTAAAGATAATCTCAGCTGAGCAGAAGGACAGGAAAAGACGGGAATCGGAGAACGATGAACCCACCATACCATTCGGTGGATATGGAAAGATATAAAAGGAGGAAGTATTAAAATGGCAAAGATTGGTATCCTTACCGGTGGAGGAGATTGCCCCGGATTAAACCCTGTGATCAGGGCAGTAGTGAGAAAATCGCACAACGAGGGTTATGATGTCGTCGGTATCAAAAACGGGTGGAAGGGGCTGCTGGAACAAGATACCGTAAAATTGGACTTATATTCTGTCTCAGGGATACTCCCTAAAGGCGGGACTATATTAGGGACAAGCAGAACCAACCCTTACAAAAAAGAGGGCGGCTTAAAGATGGCCGTAGATAATTATAAAAAACTTGGGTTGGATGCCCTGATTGCCGTCGGAGGAGAAGATACCCTGGGAGTCGCATCCAAGCTGATAAAGGACGGCATCCCCAATATCGTAGGCGTACCTAAGACTATTGACAATGACCTTTCCTGCACGGACTATACCTTTGGTTTTGATACGGCTATCAATACCGCAATGGAATGTATCGATAAACTGCACACCACCGCCGAAAGCCACCACCGCATAATAGTAGTAGAAGTTATGGGAAGGCACGCTGGTTGGATTGCAGTCGAGGCCGGAATAGCAGGAGGCGCGGATATCATCCTTATCCCCGAGATCCCTATTGATATGGATGAGGTCTGCAAGCTACTTAAAAAAAGACACTCCAGAGGTAAAACCTTCAGCATAATAGTAGTTGCCGAAGGAGGACAATTCAAAAAAGGCACCATGGTGCTGCAGGAGCAGAAACTCGATGAATTCGGCCATGTAAGGCTCGGAGGAATAGGAGAGCAGATGGCCACGGAGATAGAGAAAAGGACCGGTTACGAAACGCGGGTCAGTGTCCTCGGGCATATCCAGAGGGGTGGTTCTCCTTCGGCCTTTGACAGGATACTGGGTACCCGTTTCGGCGTAAAGGCAGTCGAGCTGGTAAAAAATAAAAAATTCGGCAAGATGGTTGCCCTCTCCGGGAATAAAATCATTGATGTGTCTCTGCAGGATGCCGTCAGTGCGCTTAAGACCGTAGACAGCGATATGTATGAAATCGCCAAAGTCTTTTTTGGCTAAACTTTAAAAGGTGAGGCTATGAGAGAGATAATCAAGGATATAATACTTGAGAGCATCCAGGTAAAAGAGGAACTCCTGCGCTCAAATGTAGCGGATATCTTGAAGATTACCGAAGCCGCAATAGAATGCCTTAAAAAAGGCGGCAAACTCATCCTCTTCGGCAACGGCGGCTCAGCCAGCGATAGCCAACATATTGCCGCAGAGCTTGTAGGCCGTTTCAGGAAAGAAAGGCGGGGACTCGCGGCTATTGCCCTTACTACCAATACCGCGGTATTGACTTCGCTGGCAAACGATTACGGATACGAGATAGTCTTCTCCCGCCAGATAGAATCACTGGGCCAGAAAAATGACCTGGCTATCGGCATCTCAACCAGCGGTAAAGCCAAGAATGTATCTGCCGCAATAAGGCAGGCCAAAAAAATGGGGATCAAAACAGTGGCGCTTACCGGCGGGGATGGAGGGGAGCTGGCAAAACTTGCGGATATATCGCTGGTAGTCCCTTCTTCGGTAACTGCCAGGATCCAGGAAGCGCACATAACCATAAGCCATATCATATGCGAATTAGCGGAAGAGGCCCTCGCCTGAAGCTTAATATGGAAGAAAAGATAAAGGGCTTGAAAGAACTAAAAACGATAATCCCTGCCTTAAAGAAACGTGGAAAGATTATCGTTTTTACCAACGGCTGCTTCGATATCTTGCATTATGGGCACGCAAAGTACCTTGAAGAGGCAAAAGACAAGGGGGATATACTGGTTGTAGCCGTTAATTCCGACTCATCCGTAAAAAAAATAAAAGGGGAAAACAGGCCGGTAGTCCAGGAAAAAGACAGGCTGAGATTGATAGCGGCGCTTGAAAGCGTGGATTACGCTCTATTGTTCAAAGAACTTACCCCCCTTAAAGTGATTGAGGTGCTTAAACCTGACATATTGGTCAAGGGTGCGGATTGGAAGAATAAAGGTATCGTCGGAGGCGACCTCGTCAAAAGATGCGGAGGTAAGGTTGCTACAATAAAACTCCTCTCGGGACGTTCCACGACAAACTTAATTAAAAAGATTGCCAGCAAATTCTAATATCAAGCAGATAAGAAGGATTATCGATGCTAACGCCAACCGCGCCAGGGAAGGCCTGCGT
>DATJPP010000108.1:0-16137 GCA_035506355.1 Candidatus Margulisiibacteriota bacterium
CGTAACTCACTCTTCATTTGGCCATCAGCTTATTTATCCACTCACATAGGTAATCCGCCTTAAAAGGTTTCGCTAGGTAATTCTCCGCACCTATTTCAGTTGCCTGCCTTATGCTCTCTGGATCATCTAAGGCAGTGACCATCACCACCTTGACATTCTTATCCGCCTCTTTTATCCTGCGCAGCACGTCTATCCCGGATTCGCTCCCCAGCCGCATATCTAAAAGGACTATCCCAGGCTGTTTTTCTCTTACCGCGCTGATTGTCTCTTGGCCCGTTGAGGCGGTAAAAACTTCGAAATTCCTCCTGGCAAGGAATGAGCGGGTGAGTTCGCATATTTCCTGTTCGTCGTCAACTACCAATACCCTGGGTTTTGGCATATTTGGATTATACCAAGTAACGGAAGAGGGGTCAAGAGCTTACTCCCGTGAAATGTTTAGAATCTTGTAACGCAGGATTCCGGCGGGAAGGTTCACCTCTACGGTATCGTTTACTTTATGGTTAAGGAGGGCGCTGGCTACCGGGGAGGTTACGGAGATCTTGCCTTCCTCGTAATTGGCTTCCAGCTCCGAGACCAGGGTATATTCCAGCTCTTCGTCGTTGCCTAAATCCTTGATCCTTACCTTAGCCCCTATCAGCACTTCATCCTTGCTGATATCATCCTCAAGTATCCTGGCTGAGGAGAGCTTCATTTCAAGCTCTGCAATCTTTTGCTCATTCATCGCCTGCGCATCCTTGGCGGCGTCATACTCGGCATTCTCCGAGATATCCCCGTGGGCCCTGGCTTCTCCCACGGCCTTGGAGAGCTGGCGGCGCTTGACCGTCTTCAAAAACTCTAACTCTTCTGTCAGTTTTTGATGCCCTTTTTTGGTAAGATAATGTTCTGTCATCTTATTTTGGTTTATCGCCTCTACCCTTGCAGACCTTAACGCAGACTCCGCAGATATACTGGTCCACTAAACGCTGTTTCTGGAATTCCTTTAATTTCTCAAAACACTTCTGGTGGTCAAAATCACGCGCCTCTTTTCCTATTGCCTTAGCCGGACATATTGTAATACAGCTAAAGCATTCCTGGCAATCATTATTTAGCGGCTTATCCGCGGTAAGCGGCATATTGGTCAGGATGGTTACAAGGCGAAACTGACTTCCCAGTCTTTTATTCACCAACAGGTTATTCCTGCCTATCCATCCCAGGCCGGCGAGGACTCCCATTTTCTTATGCGAGAGGTGCGCCTTCTGCTCCTGCCAATCGAGGATTTGTGAAGCAGGCACAGGCAATGCCAGAAAACCCTTCTTCTGGATAAATCCGGCTATCTTTAGTGCCGCCTGATCCAAGGCGAAGTTAACGCTCTTATAATGGTGGAAATACAGGCGCGTGGGGGTGTTCTCTATTTCTTCCAGGGCCAAAGCCGACAACCCCATCCCCAATACTACCGCCCTCTCCACCTTATCAAGCAATCTTTTTGGGAGGGCGAATTCTTTCTTCGCCTCCCGGATATCGGCTACTCCGAATAAATCGCAGCCCAGGACCAGAGAAAACTTCTTGAGTCCCGGGTAATGCTTATCTTTGGGCATTTATCTTCCTCAACCAGATCATCAGCAGAGAGAGCGCAGCCGGGGTAACCCCTGAGATGCGCGAGGCCTGTCCGAGATTCAAAGGCCTAAACGTCTGTAATTTTTCCTTTATCTCCCTGGAGAGCGCAGGTATCTCTTGATAATCAATATCTGGCGGTAAACTTATCTTCTCCAGATTCCTGAACTTCTCTACATCCTTAAGCTGCCTCTGGATGAACCCGGAATATTTTACTTCCGTCTCTATCTGGGCAAGTGTAGAGGAGGGCATCTTTAATTTAAAGTGATTTAAACTTAAGAGATTATTCAATCTTATCTGCGGCCTCTTGAGGAGCTCTTCCAGGCTCATATTTTTCTTAAGCGCAGGGCTATTTAATGCGGCTAGCTTTGCGTTTACCTCAAGCCCGGGCTTTATGCGGTTATTCTTTAAGAACTCTATACCTTTCTTAATCGCCTCTCTTTTCTCTTCTGCCAAAAGATGTTCCTTTTTACTGACTAAACCTATTTTATAACCGATTTGCCTTAAGCGCAAATCCGCATTATCTTCACGCAGAATGAGGCGATATTCCACCCGCGAGGTAAACATGCGGTAGGGCTCGGCAGTCCCTTTGGTGGTCAAATCGTCTATGAGCACTCCGATGTAACTTGAAGAACGGTCAAGGATGAGCGCCTCTTTTCTCTTGGCGCGTAAGCCCGCGTTTATACCGGCGATAAGTCCCTGTGCTGCTGCTTCTTCGTATCCGGTAGTCCCGTTAATCTGTCCGGCTAAAAACAGATTTCTGACTAACTTTGCCTCCAGCGTGGGGTAAAGTTGCCTGGGCTCAACCACGGTGTGCTCTATGCCGTAACCAAAGCGTATTACCTTCGCCTCTTCCAATCCTGCGATGGAACGCAAAAAGCTCAATTGTACATCTTCAGGCAGAGAGGTTGAGAGGCCGTTAGGATAAATCTCATTGCTCTTTATCCCCTGGGGCTCAAGGAAGACCTGATGCCTCTCTTTATCGCTGAAGCGGACCACCTTATCTTCTATTGAAGGGCAGTAACGCACCCCTGTCCCCTTAATCACCCCGGCATAAAGCGGAGAACGGTTGAGGTTATCTAGGATAATCTTATGGGTGTTGATATTAGTGTAAGTAATATGGCAGGGAACCTGTTTCCTTTTTAAGTTTCGCGTTGAGAAAGAGAAGGGCTTAGGGGGATCGTCACCCTGCTGCACGATTAGCTGGGAAAAATCTATGGAATTTTTGTCCAGGCGCGGGCAGGTTCCGGTCTTAAACCTTAATAACGTAAAACCCAACTCCTTTAAATTATGCGCCAGGTAAGAGGATGCCATTTCATTAATCCTTCCTCCGCTTACCTGCTTTAAGCCCACGTGGATGAGGCCGTCTAAGAAAGTCCCGGGAGCAATAACCACGCAGGAACCCTGGATCTCTTCATCAGCCTGCGTAACTACCCCGCGCGCGCAGCCATCCCGGACGATTATACCCTTTACCTCTGCTTCCTTTAGCGCAAGATTATTCTCTCTCTTCAAGAGCCCCTGCATATAATCCTGGTACAGGTACATGTCAATCTGGGTGCGCGAAGACTGCACTGCGCAGCCTTTAGAGGCATTGAGCATCCTGAATTGTATGCCGCATTTATCCGCAGCACTTCCCATTTCACCGCCCAAGGCATCAATCTCTTTTACCAGCTGCCCCTTCCCCACTCCCCCTATTGCCGGGTTACAGCTCATCGCCCCGATAGTCTTAAGGCTTAGAGTAATCAGGATGGTATTTAAGCCCATGCGGCTTGCGGCCAATGCGGCTTCAATACCCGCATGCCCCGCGCCGATTACGATCACATCGTATTTATTCATCTAAGAATGGAGGATAAGGATTTATTTTATTCTCGTGCCGACTTTACCAGGAGGGACATAATATCCCGGCCGAGGATTTCTCCTATCGAGCCGAGCTTGGCAGCCTTTTCAGAGAAGCTAAGAGAGCCGTCCGGCCTGACATTACCGCCGGAGATTAAAAGCGGCACCGGGTCAGCCGAATGCGCCTTGATAGCGCAGACCGTAGAGTGGTCCGCGGTAACCGCGATAATAGTATTGCTCATATCCAGCTGCGGCAGGAGACTTGAAAAAAAGAATTTATCTATTGCCTCGATAATCTCTTTCTTGGTCTTGAAATCTCCGTCGTGCGCCGGCTCATCCGGGCCTTTGATATGCACGTAAATACCATCGTATTTCTTGATGGAATCCAGCGCCACCTTTGCCCATACCGGATAATCCACATCCAGGTGCCCCGAAGAATCCGGTATATCAATGATCTCCATACCGGTTAAAAGGGCGATACCCTTCTCCACAGGCATCTGCACGAAGGAGCCGAAATGCAGGTTGAAGAAGGTATCTATCTTGGGGAATTGCGGCAGATGGTCTCCGGCGTCCCGCGAAAGGATAACATTCGCCGGAAGCTTATTCTCGGAAATCCTCTTTTTGTTCAGCAGGGATTCGTTTAAGATTTTGTGCGATTTCTGGGTAAACTCATTTAAGAGGAGCGCGGATTCTTTTGCTTCAGGCGAGTCTTCGTATCCGGGCATGGGGAAAGATTTAGCTACAAGATTTTCAAATTTCTCCTTGGCTACCCCGAATACCCCCTCGCGGTCATAGGCAGGATCAGTATTAGTAATCCAGCCGGATAGCTTAGAGCGCATCCCTCTGATTACCAGAACTCCGCGGTGGCCGATAGTATTCTTAAACTCGCATGTGCCGCTGGAAAGAGTAACCTTGGAATTAATCTCCTTGGCCAAAGCAGTTGCCTCTTCGGTAGTCAAATTTCTGCCTACCCTGCGGTCTCTGATGGTTACGCCATCATCCGCTACGGTAGCAAAATTTACCCGAAAGGCCACATCCCCGTCATTAACCTTAAGACCTTCAGCAAAAGATTCGAGAGGCCCCCTGCCGGTATAATATTTGTGCGCATCATATCCTAAGAGGCTGATCACCGCGATATCCGATTCCGGGGCTATACCCTTGCCCACCGGATAAACCAGACCAGTCTTCCCCTTTTGGGCCAACTTATCCATCCGGGGCGTAAAGGCCGCTTCCAGGGGGGTCTTATTCCCCAGCTCCTTAACCGGTAAATCTCCTAACCCATCCAAGACTACATATAATATCTTCTTCATTTTATCTTAACACTTGGAATAACCGCAGGCATGGCATTTAACGCAGCCTTCTTCGTGGCGCAAGGCGCCACCGCAATCAGGGCAGACTCCCACGATATCCGCAGCATGCATCTCGGGATTATCAACAGCTGTATGCTCATCTTCGTGCGAATGCTTCATGGCTACGGCAGCTGCCTCAAGCGAGGCCTTGGCTGCCTGAGAATTAACCAATCTTCTCTCTACTACCCTGGCGATGGCATCGGCACAGGAAAAGATACGCTGGCCTTTCTCCCAGGAGGGAGAAGGACAGCGGATATTGCGCAGTTGTTCAATAATGGATTTTACTTCTATCCCTGAGCGAAAACCCAAAGAGACCAGGCGGCCGATAGCCTCAAGCTGGCTGGCAGCGCAACCGCCGGCCTTTCCCATCTGGGTAAATAATTCAAAGGGCCTTCCTTCTTCATCAACATTAATAGTCACGTAAAGGTTCCCGCAGCCGGTAGAAACTTTAGTGGTAGTGCCTATAATCACCTCTGGCCTTGGGCGCGGGGCAATCTCTTTCGCCTGCTCGATCGCCTTCTCGGCTTCTTTGACTACGCTGCCAACGTTTAGCACCTGCTCTTCACGGCTCCTGTCGCGGTAAATTGTTATCCCCTTACATCCCAAATCATAAGCCAGAAGGTAAGCCTTGCGCACATCGTCAAGTGTTGCCTCATTAGGAAAGTTTATCGTCTTGGAGGTAGCGTTATGCACATACTTCTGGAAGGCCGCCTGCATGCGCACATGCCATTCCGGGCTGATATCATGGGCAGTGACAAAAACCCTCTTTACATCCTGGGGGATACCTTCGATATGTTGAATGGAAGCTCTCTCGGCAATCTTTTCCATCAATTCGCGGCTATAGAATCCCCGCGCATGCGCCATTTCCTCAAAGAGCGGCTCAACTTCCACCAGCTTATCGTTATCCATAACATTGCGATAATAAGAGATGGCAAAGAGAGGCTCTATACCCGAGGAACAGGGACCAGCGATAATGCTGATCGTGCCGGTAGGGGCAATAGTAGTCAGGGTAGCATTACGCATCCTGGCGTTCCCCTCTTTCCTATCGTAAATACTCCCCCTGAAAGAGGGGAATACCCCCTTCTCCTTGCCTAATATCAATGATTCCTTGTTCGCTTCATCCAGGATAAAAGACATTACCTTCTCCGCCAATGCCACCGCCTCTTCGCTGTTATAAGGTATATTCAGGCGGATAAGGAGGCTGGCCCAACCCATTACTCCCAGGCCGATTTTACGCGTCAGTTTTGTGGCCTTCTCAATCTGCAGGAGGGGAAATTTATTGACATCTATCAGGTTATCCAGGAAATGTACTGCCAGGCGGGTTATCTCTCCCAACTTTTCCCAGTCGATCTCACAACGCTCGCCCGACTTCTTGCACATCTGGTCCAGGTTTATAGAGCCCAGGTCGCAGCTTTCGTAGGGTAAGAGCGGCTGTTCACCGCAGGGATTGGTACTTTCAATCCTCCCTAATTTTGGAGTAGGGTTATACTGGTTGATCCTATCGATAAAGATGATCCCCGGCTCTCCGTTCTTATGCGCCTGCCTGACTATCAATTCAAATACATCTTTGGCATGGAGGCGGCTGACCGGTTTGTGCGTATGGGGGTCGATCAAATCGTACTCCGCGTTGTTTTTAAGCCTCTCCATGAACTCGTCGGTAACAGCGACGGAGATGTTGAAATTGGTGATCTGTTTATTGTTTTCCTTGCAGGCGGCAAATTCCATGATATCGGGGTGATCCACCCTTAATATCCCCATATTCGCCCCCCGACGGCTCCCTCCCTGTTTTACCGCTTCAGTTGCGGCATCATAAACCTTCATGAAAGAGATCGGCCCGGATGCGATCCCGCCGGTAGTCCTGACTACCGCATTCTTAGGCCTAAGCCTGGAAAAAGAGAATCCCGTGCCGCCGCCGGATTTATGTATGAGGCTGGTAACTTTTAAGGTCTCAAATATTGATTCCATTGAATCTTCTATCGGCAGGGTGAAACAGGCGCTCAATTGACCCAGGTCTTTCCCGGCATTCATCAGGCAGGGGGAGTTAGGGAGAAAATCCAAACTGCTCATTGCCTTAAAAAACCGCTCTTCAATTGCCTTAACTTCCGACTCATTCTTGCCGTAAAGCGAATCTGCCTGGGCGATCGCCTGGGCTACGCGGTGGAACATCTCTTCAGGGCTCTCGATAATATTCCCCTGCTCGTCCTTCTTAAGGTAGCGGCGTTTCAATACCTTCAAAGCATTCTCGGACAATTTCAGCGCCATCTTGCACTCCTATTGGTTAACGGATTAAGACGATTTTAACTGTGGCAGTATAACACCGGACCATTTCCTTGTCAATAGAAAAATACAACATGTAGTATCATTGTCGACTCCGTACACAATAAATTGTGTTATTTAAGAGCGAGGGATGAATCCCTAATCACTAACTCAGTGGGGAGAAGAACCTTTTTTGGCTTGGCTTTCTTCTTCTGTGTCATCAGGTTATTCAATTCCTTAACTGCATCCTCGGCCATCTTAATCAAGGGCTGCCTTACCGTAGTCAGGGCCACAGGGCCGTAGAGGCCGGATGGGTTATCGTCAAAACCGACAATGGATAAATCCTTGGGGATATTCTTACCCAATTCCCTGGCTACCGTCATCACTTCCAGAGCCATGGAGTCCGAAGCCACAAATACCGCGGTGGGAGGGTCAGTCATCTTCAGCAACTCCTCCGCAGCGGTCCTTGCCTGCCCGCGGGAATAATCGGTCTTAAAGATATACCTGTCTTTTAAGGCTATATTATTTTTAGAAAGCGCGCGTTTGTAACCTTCAAAACGCCAGGCTGCCGCCTGGGTGACCAGGTCTCCGGTGATGTGGGCGATCTTTTTATGCCCCAGGCCGATAAGATAATTTACTGCCGCTTCCGCCCCGCCGGCATTATCTATGGCCAGGCAAGTCACATCCAAATCTTCCACATAATTATTTATGACCACGCAGGTAATATTACTGGCGAGGGCATCCTCTAACTGCTGGCGGTTACCGATCAGGTCAGAGAAGATTATCCCTCCTACTCCGCGCAGGTTTAAAGATGTACGGCTGTCGGTAAGATGCAGGAGCAGATCAAGCCTCAAGGCCTCGCATAGCGTCCCTATCCCGCGGATCAGCTCCAGCGCGTAGAAAGAATAAAAGACCCCTTCGTAGCGCGGTATGACCAGGGCTACGACATTGCTCTTGCCGCTGGCTAAGCGCTGGGCAAATACGGAAGGCTGAAATTTCAGCTGTTTTACCGCATCCATTACCCTGTTACGGTTTTTTTCCTTTACGGTAGAAGCCTTATTGATGACGCGCGAGACTGTGGTGATAGAGACTCCTGCCAGGCGGGCAACATCTTCGATGGAAACGGTGGTAGAAGGGCTTTTTTTCAGGCGGACCATTTATTTAATCTCGTCCCCCACGCTGATGGGAGCGGTTTCTTTCTTTATATCACAGGCGGAGATATCTTTACGCAACTGCATGACCTCTATCACGCCTATGGAGTTGTTATCTTTTAAGACCTCAAAAGTCTGACCAGCCTTGATGCCGGAGTCTTCTCCTGCATCAATAATCACAAAATTATTTTCCCTGTTTATTGCCAGCACCCTCCCCTTTGCTGATACGGGCTGTGGCTGCTGGACTGATGCCTCGGGTTCCCCCGTATCCTCCTTGGGCCTGACCACGATAGGGGTCAATTCTACTGATTCTTTCCTATCGGAAGACCCTTCCTGCAGACCGGCTGCCCTATCCAGCCTGTCGCTTAAACGGCTGACTTGCGTTGCCTTATCCGCAAGCATCGTCTGCATATCATTGAACTTTTTCTCCAAAGCTGAATTCTGCTCCTGTAATTCCTGAAGCTTCTTGTCTAAATCGGCCCTCTGGTTGCTTAAGTTTTTGACCTGCCTTACCAGGCCCGCATTTTCGCTCCGGATCGCCCTCAAATTATTCTGGATAGTTATCTTGTCATTCTTCTCCATAACCAGCTCTTTGCTGATACTATCTACCAGTCTCTGGTTATAATCGAGCTGCCGCATTAAATCTTCCTTCTCGCGGTTGATATTATTTACGTCGAGCTCCAGGGAATTCTTTTCGCGCTGCAGCTTGTCATCGTTGAGCTTGGCGTTGCTTAAGTCGCGCCGGATCTCTTCAAGCTGCATCTCCAATGCGGTCTTGGCCTTTAATATCCCCGCCCAATAGGCGTCATTTACCTGGGGTGCAGCTTCCGGGGCGGGCTGCTGGATGACGACCGGCGCAGGCTGATTCTTCAGCTTATTAACCAGCTCATCCCTCTCCTTCTTGGCCATATCATATTTCTTCTCAAGCTCGCCCTTTTCCCGGGAAACTTTATCCAGCTCCGCGCTGAGTGAACTTACCTTATTTTTATTTTCGCGCAGGTTATTCTCCAGCTGATCTACCCTGCTGGAGAGAGAGGCATTCTCGTCCTTCAACACATCCCTCTCCCGCAATACCTGCTGCTTGGAATTTACGGCCGATAAAAAAAGAAAAAAGCAGATCACGGCAAAACCCAGCAGCGCAATCTGGATGAATTTTGCCTTCTGCTCTAGGAATTCTTTGAGATTCATAATTGTGCGAATATCTTCTGCATCACCAGGCTCGCCGCCCCCAGGGCTACGGCATTTTCACGCAGCTGAGAATAGACGATCTTTAAATTCTCGCTTGCCTCCCTGAATGCCCAGTCCTTAACCGTTGAACTTACCTTATTTAAAAATTCCTCACCTGCCTCTTCCAGCCCTCCGCCGATAATCACGACCTGCGGGTTCAACAGGTTGATAAGGTAAGCAATCTTGATCCCCAGCCTCTTTGCAGCCGTATCCAGCGCTGAGGAGGCTATTGGGTCTTTTGAGCGTGCAGCGATAAAAACACTCTTTAAATCTACATTCTCCTGGGTGCTCGAGGTGAGCTTGAAAAATTTTGCGGCTAGTTCTTTATCCCGCGAGAGCCTGGATTTGACATCATCTATTATCCCCATATCCATCTCCCAGCGTTTGATAAAACAGCCGTTACCCATCTCGCAGTTAAAAAGGTCCTGCTCTTTAAAATTGTAGATTGAGACTTCTCCGGCGTAGCCTTGCGCGCCGCGATATATCTCTCCGTTCAAAATGATCCCGCATCCCACCCCCGAGAACATATAGATGACATTCTTATATCCCTGCTCTAAATTCAACCAGTGTTCGCCGAAACATGCGCTAGTAGCGTCATTTTCGATTAACGCGGGAAGGTTGAATTCTTTTTCTATCAGGCTCTTAAGCGGGAGGTCAACAGAGGCATAGGTATAATAATGGTCCATCTTCTGAGGCCAGTGTATGGAACCGTTCTCTTTATTAATCAAACCGGCTATCCCTATACCGATTCCTTTTATATCCTGCGTGTAATCTTTTGAGCGCCTTAGTATTTCGCGGATGATCTCTAAGAGGCATTCGGCTATCTCTTTTACCGACTGCTTAGGCCGGGCAATCTGGGTCTTGGTAACGATATTCCCTTTCAGGTCAACCAAGAGCCCGACCATATTCATCAAATTCAAACCCACACCGATAACATAGCCGGCGCGGGGATTTAAATCCAAAAGCACCGGCCTCCTCCCGCCTTCGGAGACATCCAGGTCTTTCTCAAAAACCAGGTTACGCTTGATAAACTCGTCAACGTAATTGGAGATGGTGACTACATTTATCCCCATCTCTTTGGATATATCCGGACGGCTGATCGGCCCGCGCTTCCTTAAGA
This sequence comes from Candidatus Margulisiibacteriota bacterium, assembly GCA_035506355.1. Taxonomy (GTDB): domain Bacteria; phylum Omnitrophota; class Gorgyraeia; order Gygaellales; family Profunditerraquicolaceae; genus DATJPP01. The sequence goes on from DATJPP010000108.1 coordinate 10,530, forward strand.
TATCCAGGATATCTATGTTGCGCTTTTCTTTTTCGGTGAGTTCTTCTTTCTGGAAGTCTAGAGGTTTCATTTTAACTTCATTTATACTACTAAAAAAAGAAACATAAGTCAAGTATTTTTAAGAAGAAAGGGAAAGTGGCCGGGAAGATAAGGCTACTCGATATCAATCATTTCCAGGCTGCGGTCGGTAACCCCGCTGGGGGAAACCACCACCAGGTTTACCACTTTGGTGCCGGGATCGCTGAAGGAGGTATTGAAATTGGCTTCGCTATTTTGCGGTTTTTTCAGGCCTAAATCCCCTGACCATAGATAATTCAATTCTACCTGCAGGCAACCGCTCTGCGGAAGATAGGGAGAGGAATTCAAGGCCACATCTTTATTAACGGGGGAAATGGCGGGCTGTGATTTTAAATTTACCTTACTCATATCAAAGAGGGAATTCTCTTCTTTCAGCGAAAGGTCAAGGAAGGTCTTCAGGTTATACTCTAGAGGCTTCCCTTCTTCTATTTCCTTCAGCCTTTCCTGGGCCAGGGCCTTCATCTGCGCGAAGTTCCCACCTGCCTTCTCAAGCAGTTTATTGTAGTAATCTTTAGCTGATGCGGTATTCTCCTGCCATTGACTTAAGAGGCCTAATTGATAAAGCGCAGAAAGCGTATAAGAATCGACTCTCTCGTTTTGTGCAAGTTTTTCGAAATAACCCTTCGCCTCCCCCAGATTGCGCGACACATAGGCGCTGATTATACCCAGCTTAAAATTAACTTGCGGGGAACGTGAGGATTGAGGGCTCAACTCCAATGCCCTAAGATAAAATTTAGCTGCCCCTTTATATTCTTTTGCTTTTTCCAGGTTTAATGCGCGCTGATAGGTCAATTCCTCATTGAACGCCTCTTTCCCCCCCGTATCCTCTATCTTCTGGAATAGTCTCTCGGCATAAAGGGGATCGCTTAAACCCTCTTCTTTATAAGCAAAAGATTTGGCGATATCGGAAAAGAGCGTTAGCAGCTTATCCTGCGGCAATACCTTTGAGACCCTCTCAATATAAGCGTCGTAGATACTCTCGGATAACTCCAGATTCCCTTCCTTATAAAAGTTGGAAGCAATACCTGCCAGATCCTCATCTTTAATATCTGAAGAGATGATCTTCTGCGCGTATAGCTGGTACAACTCTCTGGATTTGCTTTTCTCTTCGTATGAAACAAGCTTATCCGCGGCTTCCTTAATCGGCTTGGCATCCTGGGCTGTCTTGGCGTATTCCCCAACCGTTGCCACCAGGTTTCCAAGGGCATCTTCCGCAAAAACATCCTGCTGGTCTTTGTGGAATTGATAAAGTATGAGCCTGGCGTAAACAACCAGTGGGTCGGTTGCCTTAAGAGAGGTAACCGCCTTCTCCGCGGCATCGCTTAATTCCTGCCTGTAGTCGTTGCCGGAGCTGAAATATTCATCCCAGGACTGTTTCTCCTCCAGATACTTAAGCTGTGAATAGCGCGTCAGCGCGATATAATAGTTTATGCATGGCGCAAATTCATTCTTTTTAGGAAGCAGGGACTTTAATAAAACTGCAAAGTCGGAAAATTTGGCATCGTTAAAGTAAAGGCCTTTTAACTCCTCCAGGTTAATGCGCGCCTGGTCATCACTCTTATCCTCCATGATCTTCTTGGTCAGGGCGGTTACCTTCTGGCTGTCTTGCGCAAAGGATGGGCCGGTACAAAATGCCGTAAGTAAAAACAAAAGGGGGATAATAATTATTTTCTTCATTTTACTTTTTCCTTCTTATTTTTTTTCAAAACCGGGTTCTTCCAGAATTCCCTGATTACGTAATAGGCCTTGCGCGGAATGCGTTTATTTAAACCGTTCTCCAGCTCCGGAGATAAGGCTACGATGCCAAACCACTCCTCATTCATATTTTTATTGCCTTCGGCCTTGATATCAAAATAATAGCTGCTGTTAGACCAGTTAGAGGCCGTATCATGGACCTTCCAGCTATCCGGATTAGACTCATCGTGCTTCCACCACTCATCATTCCATTCAAAAGATGTGCCGCCCAGGCAGTTCCCTTCACCTTCTTTATTAGTCGCCAAGTTCTCGTAGATCTGGTGCCACTGCGATTCCAGGAAGAATGCCTGCATATCCTGGGCTTCTTTATTTAGATAGGCATCGTAGGCATCGGCACCAAATTCTGCCAACACCACAGGTTTGTCAAAGGTCATCTTTAAGGATTTGAAGAGGTTCCCAAAGGTTTTGCCCCTGTAAATAATACAAGCCACCAAGTCCACTTCCGGGCAATATCCTCTGGCATATTCTAATCCCATCAGCTCTCCATTACCCATGGCAACCGGATGATTGGGGTCAATCTTGTGGATCTCTTTAGCCAATTCATTAATGAAAGAATAATAAATACGGGCACGGATCTGCTTCTTTTTCTGCGGGTTGGGCTCTTTATCCACTTCCTCTGCCGACCAGGGGTTAACGACGCCCAGGCAGGAATAGTTATTTTCATTCCCCAGGGTCCAGAATAGCACGCCGGGCTCGTCTTTATAGGTAGAGACCATATCCAGGACTTCTTTTTTTACTTTATCCTGGAAAGTTTTATCGCCGTAAAACGGACAGGGGTATTCCCAGAATCCCAGCCAATGCCCCATAATTACGCGTATGCCAAAGAGGGAGTAGAGATCTCTAATTACCTGCTTGACGCTATCCGGGTTTTCGCCAGCCTGATAAATCCTGACGGTATTCACCCCCATATCCTGCATCAGCTTACCGTCAACTAACCACGGCTTGTTAGGATCAGACCACCAGTCATATTCATGGTTCTGACCGATGGGTATGGGGCCGTAACATACACCCTTGACCACATAAGGCTTGCGGTTTACGATCAGCTGGTAGCGGCTGTTCTTCAGTTTCTTGATGGAAACAGTCGTCGCCGGCTTAGGCTTAGGGGCAGCTCCCAGCAGGAGCAGGAAAATAAAACACCAGAGTGCCGGCTTCAAGCCGGCACTCTGGTGAATTTGCGACTTTTTATTAGATCTGCAATTATTCGAACTTAATCTCATCCAGGTAGAAAGTAGCGCCTTCGGGGTTGTTATCCACATTCGCCGACCAGCAGAATCCACCAATGATATAAGACATGTCTTTCCCTTTTAAATCAATGGTGTACTGTGTCCACTCTTTATTCAGGATGATCGGGCCGATGACCGCGCTATCCGAATCAGAGAACTCACTCATTAGCCCTCCGATTTTGAACTCCTCGATGCGCTCTCCGCCTTTCTCTCCGCGCGCCCAGAAGGTCAGCTTGGTGGCCTTAGAAAGATCAAAACCTGCGTCAACACTCCCCCAGTTGTTCGCCGGGTTCTGCCAATAGACACCTGCCCAATATGCCCCCTGGCTAGCCTTACCGCTGTAGGTAAATTTTATACAGGTGCTCCCTAAGTAAGGATCTGTCTTGCATGCGCCGTCGTATTTTATGTCTCCGTAGTCACCCATATATCCGGAAGGGATATAGTGATTGCTGATGGAAGAACGATCGGCATAGATATAAAACGGCATAGCCTGCTGCTTTTTTGACTCCGGCTTCATCGTTGGGTCAGCCTCAAACTGGATATCATCCAGGTAGAAAGTAGCGCCATCCGGATTCAAATCCGCATTAGTTACGCAGTTAAAACCTCCGTTAATATAGGAGAGGTCTTTGCCGACCAGGTTAATCGTATACTGTTTCCAGGTATCAGTCAGCTCAACCGGGCCCATCTCAACCGCAGTTGTATCCGGATAAGTGCCTTTGATACCGCCGACTACGAACTTCTGGATTACCTCGCCGCCTTTTGCGCCCCTGGCCCAAAAAGTCAGCTTGGTCATCCCGGTTAAATCAAAGCCGCCTTTCTTGGAGCCCCAGTTGTTCGCCGGGTTCTGCCAATAGACACCTGCCCATCCCTGGTTCTGGGATTTCTTGGCAGTATAAACAATCTGTATGCAGGTTGTCCCGGAATGCGGGTTATCCGCAGACTGGTCGTTTAACTTGATATCGCCGTAGTCACCCATATATCCGGAAGGGATATAGTGATTGCTGCGATTACCCTTATCCACATAAACCTTGAATTCTTTGGCCTTGCCGCCTGCCTCTTCCTGGGCAAAAGCCGGTAGCGAAAAGAGCACTACCATCATTGCTACTACTAACCTTTTCATCTTTTCTACCCTCCTAAACTCCGTTGACCCCGTTGTAGGAGTTTACTCCTCCCAACACCCCGTGCCAGGGGAGCTAAACTCGTTCTCTTAATTTTTATTTGTCTTTTCGGGTTCTGATTTTCTCAACCCCCTCCTTTCTACAAATCATCTCCATAATTTCTTATACGTATAATAAGACTGGCGTAACTGGCGCAGGAATGGGCTTAATTTACCATCCCCCTGCCCGCAGACTCCCAGCCATTCTTCATGCATTGTGCCGTCAGGGAAAGGACCAATCCAGGTACCTTTAGTATCATGGATAGAAGGCTCATAGCCTTTCCACCATTCGTCCACCCACTCAAAGACTATCCCGCCTAAGGCCGTGCCCGCGCCTCCGGCAAAGGCCATGTTATTTTTAATATCCTCCCATGAGCCGCGATGGTATTCTGCCTGCGCTACCTCGCTCTCATAGACAGTCTTTCCCTCGCTGTAAGCCGGACAACCAAACTCGGTAATAAATGCCGGCCGGTCTGCCTCCCGCGCTACCTGGCGCCATAAGGAGCCAAAACCGTAATCTCCGCGATAGGCATTAGCACCGAAAATATCTATATCGGGGGCGAATTTGCCGAACTTATCTAAGTATAACACATCTCCGTTGCAAATGCCAACTGGATGTTCGGGGTCAAGCGACTTGATATAACTGGCTACTTCATTGGCGAATTGAAAAAAGGCATCGGGGTCTTTATCGGCATTACAGGCATAGCCATATACATTCTCATTCCCCAGAATCCAGAAGAGGATATATGGCTCATCCTTGAATTCCGTGACCATATCGGTGACTGACTGCATCATATTCCGTTTATGCTCCGGGTTATTGTAATCTGTGCCGGGATTCCAGGCCGCCCCGGAACCTAAGGTATATTTGCCCAAGAAATCGCCCATGATTACCCGGATACCGAATTTATCATACATCTCTCTTAAGAGCTCTTTATTCACTTTCTGAGGATGGTGATATATCCTTAAGGTATTCACCCCCATATCTTTCATCAGCTGAAAATCCCCCACCGAAGGCTCATCTTTATCCTGCAGGTTATTGCGGTTTTTATCCACAAAAGAATCGTAAGGACCGTCTATCTTGCCGTTATGGTTTAAATCCGAATACATCCAATTACTCAGCGTCCCGTCATCCGGAGACTCCCCCACCCTAGTGGGCGTGTAGGTGATCCCCTTAATCACATAAGGCTTCCCTGCGACCATAAGCTGCCAGTCTCCGTTTTCATACTGCACCAGGTGCACCTTACCCTTCCCCAGGCGCCTCTTGATACTTAATGTATCTGCGGAAGGCTTAGGTTTTAATTGATCCAAGATCCCGGTTTTTACGAATCTGCCGGGGTTAGTAACCACAATATCATTGTGCACCTCTTTATCAAAACCGTTGATAATATCAATCTGT
>DATJPP010000109.1:0-2645 GCA_035506355.1 Candidatus Margulisiibacteriota bacterium
TAAGCTGAATATGAAATATTTCGGTTATTGTAACGGGATGAGGATGATCAACCGGCGTTTTGAGAAATTATTTGCCGGAGCGGCAAGAAAGCCGGAGTCAAAGATAACCCAGAAAGATATGGATATTGCTTCTTCCATCCAAAGCGTGACCGAAGAAGTGATGCTGAAGATGGCCCGTTTCGTGCATAAGGTTACCGGGCAGGATAAGCTTTGCCTGGCAGGTGGAGTGGCCTTGAATTGCGTGGGTAATGGCAGGATTTTAAGGGAAGGGCCTTTCAAGGAGATATGGATCCAGCCGGCGAGCGGTGACGCAGGCGGCGCTCTGGGGGCAGCACTATTGGCTTGGTATAAATACCTGGGCAATAACAGGAGCGCCGATGGCGAAACGGATAAACAAAAAGCCTCTCTCCTGGGTCCGGAATTCCCGGATGAAGAAATCGAGAAATTCCTGGCTAAGGAAGGGGCCTCTTATTCAAAATTTGGGCATGACCAGATACCCGAAGTCATCTCGGATTTAATTCTCCGGGGGAATGTTATCGGATGGTTCCAGGGACCTCTGGAATTCGGCCCGAGGGCGCTGGGGGCCCGCAGCATTATCGGGGATGCGCGTAACCCCGAAATGCAATCAAAGATGAACCTGAAGATCAAATACCGTGAATCATTCCGGCCTTTTGCCCCCACTGTATTAAGAGAAGCGGTATCCGACTGGTTTGAATTAGAGAAAGAAAGTCCATATATGCTGCTGGTCGCCCCGGTCAGGAACGATAAGAGGCTGGCACCGGTTGAAGGCGAAAAGGGGTTATCCGGTTTTGATAAGTTGAAATCCCGTCGTTCGCAGATCCCGGCAGTGACTCATGTGGACTATTCCGCAAGGATCCAGACTATCAAGCGCAAAGACCACCCCTTGTATTACGATACCATAGAGAGTTTTTATAAAAAAACAGGTTGCCCGGTTGTAATCAATACTTCTTTTAATGTCAGGGGAGAGCCCCTGGTCTGTACGCCGTTTGATGCCTTCAGGTGCTTTATGCGTACCGAGATAGATTATCTGATTATGGGTAGTTATCTCCTAGATAAGAAGATGCAGGAGCCGCTCAAAAAAGATATTAAATGGCAGAAATTATTTGAGCTGGATTAAAGGAAAGATGAACTACGACAAGGATAATCTAAGGAAGTTCGCGATAACTATGGCCATCGCCTTTTTGCTGATTTCCTTTTTGCTTTTCCTGAGGCATAGACCTGGTTGTTTTTCCGCAGCCTTTCTTGCCCTATTATTTGCATTCTTAGGTCTGTTTTATCCTGCTCATTTGAATTTCGCATATCGCTTATGGATGAGGCTGGCATTTATCTTAAGCTGGGTGAATACCAGGATTATCCTGATAACCATGTTTTATCTTATCTTTACGCCAATAGCGGTCATCTTAAAATTAATGCGCAAGGACCTGTTAGATAGAAGAATAGAGAGGGAGAGGTTAAGCTATTGGTCTAAGAAGGGTCCCAGGGTCTTCAACGCCCGAGACTATGAAAGGCAATTTTAATCACACCCGGCGCTTATCGGAGTTGCGCCAGTGTCCCCCTCGCGGGGGAGGAGGATAAGAATGGGTAAACTGGCTATATTAAGGGAGTTTTGGGATTTCCTGAAGGTTAGGAAGAAGTGGTGGCTTGCCCCCATAATCATCATGATCCTGCTGCTTGGATTGCTGATATTCTTTACCCAGTCCAGCTCTGTGGCACCGTTTATTTACACGCTCTTCTAATAGACAGATAGCGATGCCCCTTTTTCTTCTTTCGAACATACTGCTTATTTTAAACGCCCTCTTTTTATGCCGGAGATTTTGTTCTTTTAATGACGCGGCAGGCGCGATTTTGACATTTTTTATTTTCTGCCTGGGCCAGATTATCTTCGTTGAGCTTGTATTGGGTATTGCCGGTTTTTTATCTCCTGCTAATATCCTTTTTTTACTTTTTATTATTCTTATCATTAACCTGGTTTATTTCTCTAAGGCAAAGGCTGACCTCAGCATTCATCGGGAGTTCTGGGATGAGGTCTTAGGGAATAAGCTGATATTACTTACAGGTTCTGTATTCCTGGGGTTTTTCCTGCCGCAGTTATGGAATACCTTTATAAACCCGCCGCTGCGTTCCGATGCCCTGATTTACCACCTGGTTTTTCCCGTAAACTGGCTTGTTAATGGGAACTTGAATAATCCACTGATAGCCTTTGGGGAAGGCCTACCCGCCGCACCTACCCTCTCCATTACTTATTACCCTTTTAACGCCGAATTACTTTTCTTTTGGCTGCTTTTCCCTTTTAGAAGCGCATTTCTAGCCAATATCGCCCAGGCGCCATTTTATTTCTTAGGGATAATTGCTATTTACGGGATATTAAGGAAATTTTCACTTCCGCGCGATATCAGTATCTTGACCGGCCTGCTGTGGGTTTTAATACCCAATTGTTTTAAGCATATGAAGGAAGGGGCGTATATCGACATCATCTGCGCAGCATTATTCTTTGTCTGTGTATATTTCTTGCTACTTCTGAAAGAAAGGCCTACTTTGCGTAACAAGCTCTTATTCGGGATAAGCTGCGGTATATTTTTGGGTCTTAAATCTATAAATATATTCTGGCTGCTGGTTCTCTCCCC
>DATJPP010000110.1:0-2865 GCA_035506355.1 Candidatus Margulisiibacteriota bacterium
CATACGGGGCTAAGCCCATCAATTTATACTCTCCGGAATTGACCTTGAATCCGGCATAATAAGTAAATGCCGAATACAAAAGGCCTAAGGAGTGGGGGAACTTAAGGGTATGCGATATTTCAATCTGGTTCCCATCCCCTACTCCGAAACTAGCGGTATCCCATTCCCCCACCCCGTCCATGGTCAGGAACGCCGCTTCTTGAAAGGGAGAGGGATAAAATGCGCTGGCAGCGTGGGATTCATGATGTTCGGTAAAAAGGACTTCCTTCTTGTAACCCAATTCTTTTCTGATCAATTCCGGGATCCAGAGTTTCTGTTTCAGCCACAACGGCATAGCCTGGATAAACTGGCTTAAACCGCTGGGGGCGTAGGTAAGCGAAGTTTCCAGAATCCTTTCGAATTTGATAAAGGGCTTATCGTAAAAGACCGCCAAATCCAGATCGTTAGCCTCAATTCCTCCTTCCCGTAAACACCAGTTTATGGCCTGGCTGGGGAAGTTAAAATCATGCCTCTTCCGGGTAAAACGTTCCTCTTGGGCCGCCCCGATAATCTCTCCATCATTTATCAGGCAGGCGGCGCTGTCATGGTAAAAACAGGATATCCCCAGGATCTTCATTTGACCCCTTCCAATTCTTTATCCAGGCAGAACAACAGGGCGGTCATCACCCAGAATAAAGTCTGTAAGACCAGCGAATATAAATTGGTATCTAATCCGGCCTGCACTAGAAAAGCTATGTAACCGCTGAGAACCCCTAAGAAAAACTTCCCGCGAAATCCTTTTGTCAGCTTCTTTCTTAATTGGGAAAAAGAAACTTTCAAAACCACAAAAATGATCAATAGAAAGGAAACCAAGCCGGTCAGCCCGATCTCTGACCACATCTGTAAATATGAGTTATGGGTGTAGCAGAGGTTGAAGTATTCTACTGGCTTGAAATCGGGGAAATTCCTGGAGAAGGTATTGATCCCAAAGCCCAGAAAGGGATGCTCCAGGACCATCCTCCATGTCCCCTTCCAAAGCTGCATCCTCTCCCATAGCGTATCCTGCCCTATGTACAAGAGGTTCTTAACACGGGTGAAACCATTAGGAGAGATAAAGATCATCGAAATAACCAGGATCGGGATAAGAAAGGATAACTTCTTATTATAAAAATAGAAATAAATAATTACTGCTATCAAAAAACCAATCCACCCGCTCCTGGAAGAAGTCCTCAGGAGGCAATAAAAACCAAGTAAACAAATAACGGTAAGCAGTATTTTTTTGTTCCTGCTCATAGTGGCCTTTGAAAAAAATATGAATGTCAGGGGTAGAAGAGTAATAATAAACGCTGCGAAGTCGTTAGCATGCACAAAGGAACCGCTGATCCTGTGTAAATAGTCGCTTCTTGCTATTTCATGGTGCCTTAATATATCAAAACCAAAGATATCCTGGAATATCCCGTTTAAGAAAGTAAATAAGGATACAAGGGCAATGACCCAGAAGAACCTGTTTATCCGGAGCGCATCTTCATTGAAAAATGAAAAAACGGAAAAATAAAGCAGGGAGTATTTCAAGAACTTTATCAGGCCTCTTAAGCTTTCGTCAGGGTAAGAGCTTCTCGTAAATGAAAACAAGAGTAAGAGCCCGAAGATAAGCAGGGGAATGTTTATAGGAGTATTGGGTAGCTTAAAATTCCGAAAATAAATCTTCTTAATGATAAAAAGAAGGACTATCGAGGCGAGGGAAATCTCAACTGTAGCGTTAGAGAAGGTAATGCCGCAAAACAATACCCAAACAAAAAACTCCTGGATCCTGTTCAATACTTTAATAGGCATTTTTGAAGGCCAATGTGGGAGAAAAGGTAAGGATCAGTATTTTAAGGTCGAACCAGATTGACCAATTCTCCAGGTAATACAGGTCATATTTCAAGCGCTCTTCCATGGGAGAGCTTTCCTGCCTTAAGCCGTTGACTTGCGCCCAGCCGGTTATTCCGGATTTAACACTATGCCTGCTCATATAGCGGGGGTATTTTTCTTTCAATTGCTCGACATAATATGGCGTTTCGGGCCTCGGGCCGACCAAACTCATCTCGCCATTAAGCACATTAAATAACTGGGGAAGCTCATCCAGGTTAAGCATCCTTAAGACCTTTCCGATCTTTGTAACGCGTTCGTCATCTTTCTTGGTGTGCTGCGGCTGATCCTTCTTATTGGCAGAAAAATACATAGTCCGGAATTTATAGATCTTGAATGTCTTACCGCCTTCGCTGATCCTCTCCTGCACGAAGAATATCGGCCCGGGAGAACCTAATTTAACCAGTATCGAAGTGAGGCATAAGGCGGGAGAAGCAATAATTAGGCCCAGGATCGCCCCAATGAGGTCCAAGCACCTTTTTAAGAAAATGTTGTAAATATTATCGAGCGGTGAACTTTTTATCTTGATCAAATTAAGCCCGTCTATATTTTCCAACTCAAACTGCTGAATCATAATGTCCAAAAGGTCTGCCACAATCTTAAAAGAGACCATCTGTTTTTCCGCAACAAGTATCATCGAGGTTATCTCTTTCCTGGTAAGCTCCAGGTCAACCAAGATAGCCTCATCGGGACGGTACTTTCCGATGATCTCTTCAAAGGCATCGATATTGCCTAATTTATTAATCCCGGAAACGCTCGCTTCCTCTGCAGGGCGGGTAGAGATGAACCCTTCGATATACATAAACCTTTCAAAGTAGTTTTTCTGGTTCAACATAGCCTTGATGTTTTTCGGCTTTCCCACCAGGACAAGCCGCTTCCTTAATAACGGGAATATCTTTGTTTTGTAGAATATCCTGAGGATATACCTTGAGAAGAAAAGAAAAATGGCCAGGTTGATCGATGCTATAAAGAAAA
>DATJPP010000111.1:0-3577 GCA_035506355.1 Candidatus Margulisiibacteriota bacterium
CTTGAGTTCATCCAATATCTTCGGCGTCCATTCCGGGGAGGGGCCGTCATCGAATGTCAGGGCAACAACCTTCTTATCGATGACGCGGCGATAGATGGTCCCTTTCCTTACGATAACCGCCTGGTCAAAGAAGATGGTAAAAAATACGCTTCCTAAGCCAAGGATAAGGATGCCAAGTAAAACGATTATTATTATCCGGGTTTTTTTATGCATACTCTTTCTCCGCTCCGTAATTGTTGCAGAGACTTAAGGGGCAAAAAGGATATTGGTGCGGGAGGAGGGAGTTGAACCCTCATGTCTTGCGACACTGGCTTCTGAGACCAGCGCGTCTGCCATTCCGCCACCCCCGCGATTGCCATTAAGTATAACTTAGGGCGCTGATTCTGTCAAATATTGTCTTTGGCAGGAGCGCTGAAAGCCCTTCTCCTGCCAGAATGATCAAGATAAAATAAACCTGCGTGGCATACCTGGAATAGCCGAAGAAGAGGGTATATGGAAGGGAGAAGAAGAGGAGGAAGGCCGCCATAAACAAGATGAGCCTTGGGCGTTTCCTCGCCCGCCAGCATCCTATGGCGCTAAGCATGATCAGGGAGATATATGGTATAGAAAAAAACAAATTCTCCCTTAGCCTGCGTTTTCTATACGGTCTCTGCCCGGGCTTATCGGGGCTATAGGCTGTATAAGGGACGAGCCGCGCGTTCCACAGGCAGGTTAATTTGAGCGCGGCCATATTTATTTTTTCCGCAAGGGTCAGGCTTGAGAGTTGAGCCAGGGTGTGTTCTTTATACCACTCCTCTTCCTTGAACTCGTCGTTGAAATACACAGGCACTGCAGGGATCATCCCGAAATATTTATCGCCGCTTATCAGGGGGTATATTTTCAGGGAATTTTTATTGTTTCCGATATATAAGTCGTGCCAGGCAAAAGTCTGTCCGAAATACCAGCGTCCGAATACCTTCTTATTGCGCAGTCCCCAGGGGAGTATCCCTGAAAAGAACGCCAGCATAAGCATGGCCGCGCCAGCGGCCCTCGCAGGAAATTTCCTATTTCCCCGTTCGAAGAAAACGAGGACTAAGGAGAGGAAGAAGGGAATAAAGGCGATGCTGGGCCTGAAGAGGTAGGAGTAGGAGAAGGATAGGCCACAGAGCCAAAGATAAACAGGATGTTTATCTTCTCTTGCTTTGAAAAACAGGATTAAACCGGTGAGCAGGCCTAGGGTGACAAAGGCGCTCTCCAGATTTGCTTCCACATAAGCTAGATAAGGGAAGAATATGTATATCAGTCCTGCTAGGAACCCGCTTTCAGCTCCGAAAAACCCTTTACCCAGTTTAGCGCATAAAGCGGCATTGGCAGCGCCAATTAAGGCCATCGCGAAGATAAAAGGGAGTTTTTTCTCGCCGAATACGGAGATCATCCCCGCCAGAAAAAGCGGATAACCCGGGGCGCGGTGGGCGGTAAAACCTTCTCCGCTATAGCGGTATCCCTTCCCGGCAGCCAGGTTGCGGGCAATCACCGCGTAATTTGAGTGGAACTCATATCCGATAAATAACCCGGCAGAGAGGCGGATGAGGAAGCCTAAGATGAAGATATTCCGGATAGCCCTGTTCTTCATGGTTCCAAAATAACATGGCGGGTTTGTCTTGTCAAATAATAGTTAAAATACGCCTACAAAGTGGTTGCTGCATCCTCTTTTTGCTGTTATAATAAATCCCTTCAAAAAGGAGAAAAATGGGGTTCCTGCAATCGATGAGGGTAACCGGTTTGGCGGTGCTGCAGATATTACTGCTGGGCGCCATAGGTTATCTTCTGGTGAAAAAGAATATCTTGAAAGACGAAGGCCTGGATGCCTTAAGCCGCCTGGCAATCGACGTAACTCTGCCTGTCCTGATCTTCTGTCAGCTGGTCAGGGATTTTAGTTTCCAGCAATACGCAACCTGGTGGCTTTTCCCATTGCTTAGCATCGCCATCTCCATTGCAGGTTTTGTCGCGGGCTGTATCTTCGTCGGTTTCTTAAAAGGCGAGCAACGGAAGGTGCAATTCTTAAGCCTGGTATCTTTTCAGAATTCAGGTTACCTGCCCCTGGTGCTGATTGCGGGATTACTTCCGCTGGAAAAGGTGGGGACCATGTTCATTTATCTCTTCCTCTTTCTTACCGGTTTTAATCTGCTGATGTTTTCTGCCGGGGTGCACCTTTTGACCTTTCATAAAGAGAGGAGATTCGAGTGGGAGAGCCTCTTTAGCCCTCCGGTAGTTGCGACCATCGCAGGCCTTGCCGTTGTCTTCTTTGGCCTGGGTCAATTTGTGCCGCAGACGGTACTGAAGCCTTTGCGCATGCTGGGAGATTGCACGCTCCCCCTGGCAATGCTGGTTGTGGGGGCAAGCCTTGCGCAGATAAAACTTAAGCAGGTCAACTTAAAAGCCATGGCGCTTATGGTAGCGGCAAAGATGATTATCCTGCCTTTATTAGGGCTCTGGCTGGTTTTAAGCCTTAAATTGCCGCAACTCTTAGGGCTTTTGATCGTTATCCAGCTGGCTATGCCTCCGGCGACTACTTTATCCCTGATCATCAGGCACTACAATAAAGAAGACCTGCTCATCAGCCAGGGCATATTCATCGGGCATATCGTCGGGTTGTTCAGCGTGCCGCTAATTTTGAGTTTATATTTTATGCATTTCATGATAAGATGAGCAAGAGTATAGCCACTAACCGCAAGGCGCACAGGGACTATGATATCCTGGAGTCGTTGGAATGCGGGATAGAGCTTAAGGGCGGGGAAGTAAAGTCGTTGCGCGCGGGAAAGGTCAATCTTAATGACAGTTTTGCCCGCATAGAAGGGAATCAGGTTATATTATACAATGCGCATATAAGCCCTTACGAAGAGGCCAGTTATTTAAACGTTGAGCCGGTAAGGCCGCGCCGCCTGTTGCTGCATAGCAACCAGATTCGCAAGTTAACCGAACACCTTACGCAGAAGGGGCTCACCCTTATCCCCCTTAAAGTATATTTTAACGACAGGGGTTTTGCCAAAGTGGAGCTGGCTACCTGCAAGGGGAAGAAGTCCTTTGATAAGCGCGATGACATCAAGAGGCGCGAGGTTGAGATCGAGGTGCGCAGGACTTTAAAGAGGAGAAGGTAGCAGGAAAATTAAGAAATATATGCCCCTAGTATCGTTGTACAAGTAGGGTCAATTTCCTGATAAGTAAATAGAAAGAAATTGAGGGGGTGAAAAGGGCTCGACTTATGCTAGTCGGGTAAGAGCAGCATGCCGCGGACGCATGGTTAGCCGCGTTAAAAACCCGTGCACAATATAAACGCAAACACACCAGTGTTTAGTCGTGCACCAATGGCAACATTGATGCCGGCTGGCGTTACAGTCCCGCTTTTTCAATAAAGTGGGCCTCTCTTTAAAGCTGCCTGTGGCTTAAAAGAGAGCCGGTAACAGGCTGGCCCGGGAAAATTAGCCTTTGGATACCGGGCGAGACGCTAAAAAGGTTGCGCTCTGCAGATCCTGCCCCGTAGGAGCTGCAGAAGCAAAGTATAAAACTCGGGGCTAAGCATGTAGCGGCTTTTATCTGA
>DATJPP010000112.1:0-6313 GCA_035506355.1 Candidatus Margulisiibacteriota bacterium
TGCATAGCTTGGATGGACACAAGCATCATGTCTCAAGAATGTCTTTGAACTCAGCGAAGACGTTACTAGAAAAACTAGGGCTGAGCGTAAAAACTTATTATGACAGCTGTCAGACTATTCTGGTAGCCAAGAAAGGAGAAACAAAATGAAATTATGTATTCCAACAGAAACAAATGAAGGAAAGAATGCAACAGTCTATGGTCATTTTGGCAGCGCGCCGTATTTCACTATTGTCGATACAGAGAAAGATTCCGTTGAGATTATTGACAATGCAAATCAGCATCATGCGCACGGTATGTGCCAGCCAATGAACGCGTTAATGGGAAAGTCAATTGACGCTGTGGTTACTGGTGGAATGGGTATGCGGGCGGTTCAAAAGCTCAATGAGGGCGGAATCAAGGCTTATCGGGCTATCCCCGGAACAGTCGCAGATATTGTCAATCAGTTCACCAAGGGTGGGCTTGAGGAGATAACCGTTCAGAATGCCTGCGCCCAGCATGGTTGTCATTAAAGAGAGTTTTTTATGAATAAGGTTGTGATTATTGATGAAACTTTATGTATTGGTTGCGCTAAATGTGTAGAATTATGCCCAAAGAAGATTCTTTATATTGATAAGGCTATTCAGAAGTGTAAAGTAACTGATGAATCAAAGTGCGATAAGCTAAGAGGATGCCAGAAGATATGCCCAGTTAAAGCTATAAAGATTGTCTAATTGGGGTGGAGGGCAAAATGAAGATAGGTGTTATAATCTCAAGTAATGATGCCGAGACTTGTTGGAATGCCCTGCGGTATGCAAATTTCTGCCTTGGCCAGAAAGATGAAGTGAAGGTATTCTTAACAGGTAAGGGTGTCGAGTACCAAAAGATAAGCACCGAGAAATTCAATACGGTTGAACAGGCGAATAAGCTTTTGAAGTCTGGCGGTAAGATGCTTGCTTGTGGCACATGTATTAAGTCAAGGAATCAGGAGGGTACTGAAATGTGCCCAATTAATACGATGAAAGACATGTACGACATAGTTAAGGAGAGCGATAAGGTGCTGACTTTCTAAAATGAAGAAATTCTTTAATGGATGTTTAATAGTTTTTTCTTATATACATAGAATTTGTCCTCTCTGCGTAATCTCCCGTAAATGCCCGCAGTCGAGATTTGCTAAGGTGGTTTTTCTCTGGAGCAGGATCTGCCCTTGCTGCAACATTTATTTTTTAGTCAAGAAAAGAAATCTTATTTAAGGATGTCCGGTGTTTTGAATCAGACAAACCGTATCTCACTAGCTTTAAAAGAGATAGGCAATCATTAGACAAAAATGACCGGACATTTCGGACAAATTTAGCGAGGAAATGACCTCTCTAAAACCAGAATATTCTTGATATATTGAGGTATTGCGCATATAATTAGGCTAATAAATTAAGAGAGGTTTCCCCTCATGGAATACTAGAGGGACCCCATTTTTCATATTTCAGTTTTTGCGCCAAAAAATTATACGGTAAGGATGAAATTCTTGAATTTCTTAAGATTCAAGGGTATAATTATAATATGAAGATAATGTGTGTAAGAGTTTTAATATGTTTTATGATTTTGGTGTTTGTAGGTGGTTTTATGGGCGAAACAGTTTATGCCAACAACCATCAGGATTGTTCGTGTTGTACTGCTAATAAATGTCACGCTAATACCAAATGCCATAATACTACTAAGGCCTGCACTTGTAGTTATCAGATAACCCAAGCATTATTACCAAAACGCAATACTTCGTTTGAGCTTGTTTTGACTGGCTATCTTGCACATACTCTGGATTTTGCCTACCTTTATCTATCTGTTGAAGATATCTTTCATCCTCCGAAAGCGTCTTAAATCTCTATTTTAATCAAAAAATAACAAATTTTAGTTATATAAAGGAGAATTTATTATGAAAAAATATCTTTTAGTGTTGTCTATTATTATGTCTATGCTTCTGGGTGGAGGATATGCTTTAGCTGCAGCAGACGGCTGTTGCGCAAAAACCTCCTGTGCATGTGTAAAGGGAGGATGCTGTGTAAACGCAAAGTGCGCCTGTAAAGGAGACTGCTGTACTAAGGGCAGCTGCCATTGCGCTGACGGTAAATGTAACACACAGTGCAATTGTCAGAAGCAATAACAACTAGCGTGTAATATTTCTGTAAGCAACATGGGGGAGGTGGAAATCGCCTCCCCCATTTGTGTTTATCAGGCCCCCGGAATTCCGCGAGGAATTACATTTCTAAAGCCAGAATATTATTGAAATATGAAGGTATTGCGCCTATAATTACCTTTGTATAAACAGAGTGGTTTCCCCTCGGCTCATACGAGAGGAACCCCCCAAATTTCTCTAGTACTAAAAAGATAGGAGATTTGGCTCTCTTCGCGCAATGTTGTCGGGAGCATATTTTCCCCCGATAATAAAATAAATTTTGGTACTCAAGCGACCGTCGCGAGCCGACAAGGCGGGCAGGGAGCGGGCGTACCCGCATTCCCTTACCTACGCCACATATCTCTACGAATATCTGATTAGCTATGTCCAAATTGCCCACCTTCACCGCAATATTCAAGACTTATAAAAATAAAATGTACCGGCTGGCCTTAAGTGTAGCCAGGAATGAAAAGGACGCCGAAGACATTGTGCAGAATGCCGTCCTTAAAATAATAAAAAATATAAAAGGCTTCCGGCGCCAATCGCGCCTTTCTACCTGGATTTACCGCATCACCTATAACGAAGCGCTCATGCACTTAAGAAAAAAGCGCAGGCAGTTTAATGTATCGGAGGCCCCGGCCCTTGATGCATACAGCAGGAGGCAGGATCTCTTCGTTAATTGGCCTAAGCTGCCTGATTATAATCTGCTGGATGAAGAGTTTAAGAAACGCATGGATAACGCCATAAAAATGATGCCCATTAAGTACCGCATGCCGGTATTGCTGCATAATATCGAAGGCCTTACGCTCAAGGATGCCAGCAGCGTATTAGGGCTCAACCTAAATTCTTTTAAGAGCAGGCTCCACAGGTCGTACCTCTTCCTTAAATCCGAAATCTCGGATTATTTCCAAGATAAATCAGCCCCTAAGGCCATGGAAGACGCCAGGTGTCCTCTCTGGATAGGGTTAGCGCATAAATATATAGATAACGCCCTTACCGGAAAAACGCAGGCCGCTTTTAAGGAGCATATCAATGACTGCCCCGGATGCAAGTCATTTTTAGATGAATATTCCAGGGCTATCCGCATCACCCATGCCCTGGAATGCCGGGATATACCCCTTGAGCTTCAATCCAAGATTAAAACCTTCCTAAAAAAATAAATAAAAAATATTGCAACCTTTTCATTCTTTAGGCATCAAAATATAAGAAAGAAGAAGAGAGGTGAGTAAGATGGTTACTAAAATAACACGCGATGAATTGATGGTGCTGATGAAGAGCGGCGAGGCTTTTAAATTAGTGGATGTCCTGAGCAAGGAGAGTTATGAGAAAGAGCATATAAAAGGAGCTATTTCTTTGCCACTGGCTGAGATAGAAGAAAAGAGGGTAGCGGCGCTCATGGGGAAGGATGATAAGGTAGTGGTTTATTGCGCCAGTTTCGAGTGCCAGGCAAGCACAAAGGCAGCCGAGAAATTAATGTCGTTGGGATACCGTAATGTCCTGGATTATAAAGGCGGGTTAAAAGATTACAAGGAAGCCAACCTGCCTTTAAGAGGCAGCCTGCATGAGGAGGAAAACGCAGGCTGTCCTGATTATGCCTGTTGTGATTGCATATAGTTAAACAGGAAGGAGGCGACCCATGAAAAAAACTAATATGAATTGCGGGATATGTTTTGAGCCGGTCTACACGATCTTTGGCTTGGAATATGTGCCTCTTATCAGCTGTGAGGCTACTAAAAGGGTTGCGAGAAGGCACGCAAGAAAAAGCCGCAGATAGTGCTATGTAGGCCAAGGTGTGAAATATTGCCGGGGGCGCCCTTAGGGGCCTGCCTCTTGGCAAGCAATAGGATAGTAGAAAAAAGTCAGGAAAAAGCAGACTCTGCTCCTAGGCAGGTTCCGCTTATTCCCCTAAAATAAAAAACTATGGATGCCAAATCAAAATCGCCTGAAAATAATCCGGATCCCTGCCTCAAACTGCGCTTGCGCCTGCAAGATAAAGAAAAAGAATTACGCAACTATAAGGCTGCCTGCGAAGATAAGGTTGAGGCCAGCGCGATGGCCGAGACCATCATAAATAAGCAGCTGCGCAATGAAATCGAGATACGCAAGCAGCTTCAGGAAGACTTATTAAGCAGAGAGAGGAGTCTTGCCGAGGCGCAGAAGATTGCGCATCTGGGCAGCTGGGAGTATATCGTCAGCACCCACGAAACCTTCTGGTCACAGGAAGAGTTTCGTATCTTTGGGATCACGCCTTCCGTAAAATCGCCTCCTTATGAAGAGCATCTTTTATTTATCCATCCGCAGGACGTTGAGCTGGTGGACAAATCTCTTACAAAAGCGCTTCAGGATTTCCGGGAGTTCAGTATAGAAAACAGGATCATACGGCCTGACGGCCAGGTGCGTTACGTGCGCAATATCGGCAGGCCGATTGCGAATAAAGACGGAAAAGTCGTCAAGGTCATCGGCACGACCCTGGATATAACCGATATCCATGAGCGCACCGAAGAATTGAACAGGACAAGGCTGCGCCTGGAGAGTATTGTTGACGGGATCGATGAGCAGATCATCCTCATCTCTAACGACTTTAAAGTACTCTGGGCCAATAAGACCTTCCGCCAGCAGTATGATTGTTCGCCGGAGGAGCTTTCCGGAAAGACCTGTTACGCACTGACGCACGGCCGAGTATCTCCCTGCCAGCCTCCGGATGATATCTGCCCGTTGGTTGAAACGCTTAAGACCGGCAAGACGGCTACGGCCTTACACGTCCATCACGGAGCAAAGGGTGATTTCTTTTCCCAGGTCAGCGCTTACCCCATAAAGAACGAAAAAGGAGAGGTTGTTGAATTTGTGCATATGTCCAGGGATGTCACTGCGCAAAAGGAGGAAGAAGAGAAGCTTCTCACACTTTCTTTTACCGACCCTCTTACCGGGCTTTTTAACCGCAGGGGCTTCATAAACCTCTCTCGGCAGCAGTTGAAAGTAGCCAAGCGCAACAAGCAGGATATGGAGCTGATCTTCTCCGACTTGGATAATATGAAATGGATTAACGATCACTTCGGACATCGCGAGGGAGATTCGGCTTTAATGGAAGTTGCCAGCCTGCTTTTGCAGAGTTTCCGGGAATCCGATATCGTCGCCCGCATAGGCGGGGATGAGTTTGCGGTCCTGGCGATACAAACGGGAAAAGAATCGGGCGATTCCCTTACCGCCAGGCTCCATAAAAGGCTCAATGAGCATAATACCACATCCGGAAGGCAGTATCCTTTGTCTTTAAGCGTGGGTGTTGCGTATTGCGAAGGAGGCTCTAATTGCGGTATCGATGAATTGCTTTCGCAGGCGGATAAATCGATGTATGAAGATAAACGTTCCAAAAAAGATGCGCCGCCGAAGGGGACAGCTCCTTAATATAAATAAAGGGCAGGCATGACTATACTGCTTTTCTTTACCTTTTTGGCAGGTTTTGTAACCATACTGGCCCCCTGTATCTGGCCATTATTGCCGATTGTGCTTTCTGCTTCCTCAGCTGGAGGGAGGCAGCGGGCATTGGGGGTGACTTTAGGGATTATGACCAGTTTTACCATATTTACGCTCTCCATTTCATACTTGGAAAAAGTATTTCATATCAATCCTAACACCTTCCGAACTATCGCGGTGGCGGCGATTATCATCTTAGGTTTATCCATGCTTTTCCCCTCGCTTGGACTGAAATTTGAAGATTTTATCAGCCGGCTCTTCAGGCCGTTGCAGGGAAAGATCAGGGGTAAGGGGACAGGATTTTCAGCTGGCTATGCGATGGGATTTGCCACTGGTATGGTCTGGGCCCCCTGTTCGGGCCCAATCCTGGCTACCATCGCGACATTAGCGGCAACCCAGTCGGTAAATTTGAGAGTTGTGCTCGTTACCTTGACCTATGTTTTAGGGTTAGGTATCCCGTTATTTCTTTTTTCACTTGCCGGTTCCTGGGCCTTCCGCAAGACCCGGGTTTTCGCCAAATACACGCTTGGCATACAGCAGGGATTCGGCTTGGTGATCATCGTTGCAGCTGTGCTTATTTATACGAATTACGATAAAGCAATCCAAATTAAGATTCTTGAATATTTGCCTTCTTACGGCAACCTTTTTACTAATATCGAGAATAATGCCAAAGTTTACCGGCAATTGGATATTCTTA
>DATJPP010000113.1:0-3919 GCA_035506355.1 Candidatus Margulisiibacteriota bacterium
CGCTATGGTCTTGTTGACGTTCTGAACCGCGTTCAGGACGCCTTTCCCCAGGTAATACTTCTTGTCGCCGTCGCGAAGCTCAACGGCTTCGTGGACCCCCGTCGATGCTCCCGACGGGATGGCCGCTCTTCCGAGAAGCCCGTTATCTGTGACGACATCCACCTCGATAGTGGGGTTCCCGCGGGAATCCAGTATCTGGCGCGCCAAAATTTTCTTAATCTTTGCCATATATGCCTCCGTAAAAAAATTGTTTGGCTATTAAAACCTTATGAGAAGTTAAATTTTAGCACAATCAGGATGTTAGTCAAGGGATTATATCGCGCAAAATACGGTTGACTATCGCTTTTTAATATGCTATTTTAAGAAAACTATCCCCGGTTTATCCGGTAGGCGTTTAGCTTACGCAAGGAGCGAGGAATGAACTTTAAAAAAATCAAATTTTTCTTGGGGCTATACTGGATCAGGATAATCATGTTCGTTGGTTTATCCCTACTGGGGGTCTCCCTGGTTTTCTTCCTCATCAAGGGTATCCGCGCCTGGAACGAAGCAGAATCTTACCTTAGACAGTCGCAGTTAGCGATGATACCGCTGCAGTTATACCTGCAGATAATCATGGCCCTTATCTTCGGTTTTGTCTATACCTACCTGATGTATTGGCTCTATTTTAAGCGCGGGGCGCAATCCTTTTCTCAGACCAGCAAGAAATCCATCTCCGGAGAAAAGATAGGGATCACCTGGCAGGATGTTATCGGGATGGATGAGGCGAAACAGGAAGCACTGGAAGTAGTCAAGCTGATTACCGACCGCGCAGAACTACAGCGGATAGGAGGCAAAATCTTAAGGGGTATATTGATGCTCGGGCCTCCGGGGTGCGGAAAGACTTATCTGGCCAAAGCTATTGCCACCGAGGCTAAACTTCCCTTTATCGCCATGTCCGGTTCAGAGTTCGTGGAGATGTTCGTAGGTGTAGGCGCAGGCAGGATACGCAGCCTATTTAAGAAAGCCAACCAACTGGCAGAACTAGAAGGCGGTTGCATAATCTTTATCGATGAAATAGATGCCGTAGGCGCACAGAGGGCCGCGGATCCCGGATTCGGCGGGCAGACTGAAAGCAACACCACCTTAAATCAGCTGCTCGTTGAGATGGACGGCCTGAAAGAGAAGGACATCAATATAGTCATCATCGGCGCTACCAACATGGCCGAGAGCTTCCTGGACGCGGCGCTCCTTAGGCCGGGAAGGTTTGACCGCAAGATCTATGTGGATAGGCCTAATCTTGAAGATAGGGGAAAATTATTCGCCTATTATTTGGCCAAGGTAAAATATGACCAGAATGACGTGAAGATCGACCGCCTCGCCCGTATTGTCGTAGGAAATACACCGGCGGATATAGCCAATATCGTAAGGGAAGCCGCTCTTATTGCCGTACGCAACAAGCGAGCGCTTATCACCATGAAGGATATAGACGACGCCAGGGAAAGGATCGCCCTGGGGATTAAACGCAGGTTAAAATTAAGCGATAAGGAAAAACTGCAAGTCGCCTATCATGAAGCCGGCCATGCCATAGTCACTTATCTCTTGGCCCCTTCCAAGGATGTCTTTAAAATTACCATTACCCCGCGCGGGCACACCGGAGGAGTAACCTGGGTCCCGGAACGCGAGGATATATTCTTAGAAGACCAGAGACAACTTTTAACCGAAATAAAAATATCCCTGGGTTCCTACGCGGCGGAGAAGATAAAATTCGGTTTTACCACCTCAGGGGTAGGAGGAGATTTTGCCAATGCCCTCTATATCGCACACAATATGGTCTGGCGCATGGGTATGGGTAAATCCGGAATAATCGGAGATTTTCACGCTCTCGATTTCTATAGAAGGATGGGAAGCTCCGTGCTTATGTCCGAGGATATGAAAGTAAAACTCGACCACGACACCCAGGAGGTAATGCAAAACTGCCTCAAGGAAGTGCAGGAACTGCTGAAAAAAGAAGAAGCGCTTCTGGAACGCCTGGCTGGAGAGCTTATCCTGAAAGAAGAGCTGAATTACGATGAAATCGAGGCTATCTTTAAAGAATTCGGCAAAAACCGGCCTTAGCCTGTTCCTATCCCTCACCCTTATTGCCGGATGTTCCTCTTCCACTAAACCCACCTTTTCCAGAGAAGACTTGGCTTCTTCTTTGGAAAATATCTGCACTAAAGAATACAAAATAGAGGTCAAGGCAAAACTTGTAGGCAGGACGCTCTGGATATACCTGCCAGTCGAAGACCTCTTTACTAAGGCGGATAAGCCGGAGAAATATCTGGAAAAGTTCTCCGTGGAAGATAACAGCGTTATGCTAAAAGACGACCTCCTGCAGCTTGATTATGCAGTCAAGAATATCCCGGAAAAAGAGAAGACTCAACAGGTAAAATACAATAAGCCCGTATATGAAAAGATAAACTCCGTATGGAGGGCACTGCGCCGCGTGATCTTCAGCATGAAACACTCCGATGAAGATGGGCCGCAGTTCTACTGCATAGTAATAGCGGATATCAAAAACGGCTTTGAAACGATGGAGACATTCTATGGGCAGGACCTAAAAAAAGTCTCCTACGAATATATCTCCTGGGGGGAATACCAGCACCGTATCATTGAAGAGACCAATGTCTCGCCTCTTATCCTGCATGATAAAAACGGCGACCACTTGGACTACAGGGATATTTCGATGAAAGAATTTATCTGCGCTCAGATAGAAAACAGGGTAAGGATGAAATTCCAGAAGCCCGAGGTAGAGGTGGGCGCCGATATCGATAAAGAGATACTAAAGATCGCTTCCACTACTTTAAGGATTTATAATTTTAATGATTTTAGCGCTTTGGAGTTGAATAATATTTTAACCCAGAACCGGACTATTCTAAATAAGGCTGCGGTTTTGGTAAAGCCTACCGAATAGTAATTTTTACTTTCCTGCCTAAGATACCGACCTTTCTCTTCACTATTAATTTTATCGCTTCCGGGTATACCTTATGCTCTACCCTGTGTATCTTTTCCTCAAGCGAAGCAAGGGTATCAGACTCATCTACCTCTACTTCCTTCTGTAAGATTATCGGCCCGTGGTCCATCTCTTCATCCACAAAATGCACCGTAACCCCGGTCACCTTGACTCCGTAATCAAAGGCGTCTTTTATCGCCTGAGAACCCTTGAAAGCCGGGAGGAGCGCCGGATGAATATTGAGGATACGCCCTTTATAAGCGCGCACGAAGATCGCGGAGAGCATGCGCATAAACCCGGCCATCACTATCAGGTCAATCTTGTTCTCCCAGAGATGGCTGATGATCTCTTTTTCAAAATCATCGCGGCTGGAAAAATCATCCCTTTCAACCAGGGCGACCTTGATCCCGGATTTCTTTGCGCGCTTAAGTGCCGGCGCCTTAGGATTATCGCAAACAAGCAAAGCGAGTTTCGCTTTTAACTTGCCGCTTTTTACGGCATTGATTATCGCCTGGAAATTAGTCCCTCTCCCTGATGCAAAAACCGCAATATTCATCGTCTTATCCTTATGGTTTTCATAGGGCATACCTTTACACACTCTGCGCAGGAAGTACACTTATTATAATCTATCAAAGCGAGGTTGTCTACTACATGTATGGCATCAAACTTGCAGGCCTTAACGCATAGGCCGCAAGCAATGCAACCTACCGGACAAACTGCCTTGGTATCCTTGCCTGTATCGTGGGAACTGCAGGCAACGTAAACATTCTGCGTAACCGGGACTAAGCTGAATAATTTCTTGGGACAGACCAATACGCATTTATTGCAGGCCTTGCATTTGACCGTATCTACTACGGGAAGATTCCCTTCGGAGATCTTGATTGCGCCGAAGGGGCAGACTTTAACACAGGTGGCAAATCCTAAGCAGCCGTAAAAACATTCTTTCTG
>DATJPP010000114.1:0-2771 GCA_035506355.1 Candidatus Margulisiibacteriota bacterium
GGCATGCGGAGGCAGTGGAAATAGAATTTGACCCTTCGGTAATCTCTTATGATGAACTTCTGGATATCTTCTGGAAGATACACGATCCCACCACCCCCAACCGCCAGGGTCCGGATATCGGTTCGCAATACAGGTCGGCGATATTCTATCACTCCAAAGAGCAGGAACTCGCAGCCCTTTCCTCCAGGGGAAAATTAGAGAAGTCAGGCATATACCCGGGTAAGGTCGTTACAGAAATAGTCCCAGCGGATATATTTTATCAGGCGGAAGAATATCACCAGCAGTATGATAAGAAGCACGGTTTTAAGGGCTGCCCGATCAAGGTGCCTATCTTTAATGCCCGCACCTGCAAGATTGAGCGTCTGGATATGGTTTATAAGACGGAGGCGCAGTGGAGGAAGATTTTGACTCCCGAGCAATACCGCGTTACCCGGGCTAAGGGGACGGAGATCCCCTTTACCGGCAAATGTGCCCTTCCGAAAAAAGGAGAGATGGGTATTTACCAGTGTGTGGGTTGCGGAACGGATCTCTTCAGGATTGAGTCTGAATTTGAGTCTGGAACCGGTTGGCCAAGCTTCTGGGAGCCGGTATCGGAATTAAACATCCGCACACAGGTTGACGACAGCCTGGGGATGCGCAGGGTCGAAGTGCTCTGCGCGCGCTGTGGCGCGCATCTGGGGCATGTATTTGACGATGGGCCCAAACCCACAGGCAAGCGTTATTGCATTAACGCCGTTGCCTTAAAGCTTATCTCGGCCAAATGAAAAATACCTTAAGGGCATTGAGGCTCCCATTTATTTCCGCAAGTATCCTTCCGTTTATATTCGGTTCTCTGCTTAGCAGGCCGGATTTTAATTTCCTGTTATTCCTTTTGGGGTTAATCGCAGTTATCGCAACCCATCTCAGCGCCAATCTCATCAATGACTATGCGGACTCTAAGAGCGGTGCAGACTGGCAGGATATGAATTTTTATAAATTCTTCGGTGGCTCAAAACTCATACAGAAAGGGATATTCCCGGAAAAGTTCTATTTTAGGGCAGCGTTATCCTTTGCTTTAATAGCCGTTTCTTATGTTATCGCGCTTGCCTTCATCCTGCGCAGCCTTTTTGTGATTGTTATATACCTGTGTATAATATTCTTCAGTTGGTCATATTCGCAGAAGCCCCTGCAATTTTCCTACCGCCGACTGGGAGAGATATTTATTTTCTTGCTCTTCGGCCCGGCACTGGTTATGGGGGGGTATTTCATACAGACAGGGATATTTCCCAGCCGGGAGGGTTTCTTCCTCTCCCTGCCATTCGGCCTGCTTACCACCGCCATACTCTTTGCCAATGAAGTCCCTGACTACAGCGATGACGTAAAATCAGGTAAGTTTACCTGGGTAAGTATAGTAAAGCCCGAGCATGCATTCCTGCCATATTCTTTATTAACCGGTCTGGCCTTTTTCTTTATTTTACTGGAGATCAAGCTGGGTTATCTTAAGCTGCCGGCTGCGTTCTCGCTATTCTTTATCGCCCTGACTTTTAAGGCGGCGGTGATCCTGAAAAAATACCCCCGTGATAAAGAACGGCTGGTTGGGTCATCAAAATTAACTATTATTACGCAAACTATGGTGAGTTTGGTCCTGATTTTGGCGCTGATACTATGAGAATTATTATTATCGGAGGCGGTTTTGCGGGGTTAAGCGCGGCAGAGCGTCTCCTTAAGTCGGGGATAAGGCTTGAGGTCATACTGATAGACAGGAAAGATACCGCTGATTTTCTGCCGATGCTTCCCGATACTATCGGCAGAGCGATTTGCCCGGAATTCCTTACCTTAGGATTAAAAGATGCGGGGACAAAACTGGGTTTCATCTTTATCCGGGGAGAGGTAACTGCTATTGATCTGGATAGGCAAAGCGTTACCACCAAAGAAGGTGTTCTGATTTATGATTTTCTGATCATCACCAGCGGCACGGAGACTAATTTTTACGGTAACGATAATATCCGTGATAATGCCTTTGTCCTGGATGGGGCAGAAGATGTCGTAAAGATAATCGGCCTGTTAAAAGAACGAAGGGATGCCTCTTTCATAGTCGGCGGTGGAGGATATACCGGTATTGAAGTGGCGGCTAACCTGAGAAGATATTTCGACCGGGAGGCCTTGCAGAACAGGGTGTTGATTGTGGAGCGCGCACCTAATATTTTAGGAGTGCTCCCGGAGTGGATGCGGGGGTATGTAATTGATAATCTGAATAGGTTGAAGGTAGAGATATCTGTTAACAGCGCGATAGAAAGGATAGAAGGGGAGAGGGTCTATTTATCCGGGGGAAGGGTGTTTGAGAATGCCGCGGTGATCTGGGCGGCAGGGGTAAAGACCAGCGGGTTCATCCAGGACTTAAAAGCGGAGAAGAACCCCCAGGGGAGGATCAAGGTTGATGAATACCTGCGTTTGAGGGATAATTGCTATGTGGCTGGAGATACGGCTTATTTTTCGCATCAAGGCGTATTTCTAAGGATGGCCGTGCAGTTCGCTTTAGCTGAAGGTGAATGCGCCGCCGAAAATGTCATCGCCACACTTAAAGGGATTGGGCTTAAAGGTTATTTTCCCCGTGATCTGGGTTACATTATCCCCATGGCAAATAACCGTTCCTGCGGGGAGGTTTTAGGTGTAAAATTAAAGGGCAGGCTTCCGACGGTATTACATTTTCTGATGTGTCTGTACCGCATTAGGGGGGCAGGAAACAAAATCGGCATATTGAGAAATTTGATAACAGGGAGGTGAAATATGGA
>DATJPP010000115.1:0-5558 GCA_035506355.1 Candidatus Margulisiibacteriota bacterium
TATCCGGGAGGCTCAAGCGCTCAGGATTTAAAAATCTCTCGAAAAGCAGGCCGTATTTTAGAGGATCAAGATCGGTTATCCCCAAAAGATAACTGATGAGGCTCCCTGCGGCTGAGCCGCGTCCCGGGCCCACGGGTATACCCTGGCTCTTGGCATAGTGGATAAAATCCCAAACGATAAGGAAGTAGCTGATAAAACCCATCTCCTTGATAATCTTAAGTTCATGCTCAAGGCGCTCCTTGATCTCCGGGGTTACTGTGGGATATCTTTCTTTTAAGCCCTGCTCGCAAAGCCCGAGCAGAAATTCTTCTTTGCTCTTTCCTACAGGCGGGTCATATTTAGGCAGGTGCACCTCGGTAAAATCCAGCTCCAGGTTGCATCTTTGGGCGATCTCAAGCGTATTATTGATGGATACGGGGATCTCTTTAAAAAGGCCCTTCATCTCCTGCGGAGATTTAAAGTAAAACTCGTCGGTCTGAAAACGCATCCGGTTGGGGTCATCCAGGGTAGTCTGCGTCTGGATGCAAAGAAGCGCCTCGTGGCTCTCTGCCTTGCCCTTGGTCAAATAATGCACGTCGTTGGTTGCCACCAGCGGAATATCTAATTCCCCGGAGATCTTGACCAGGCCGTCATTGACTATTTTCTGTTCGGCGATCCCGTTCTCCTGCACCTCAAGGTAAAAATTCCCTTTTCCTAAGATCTGCTGGTAGGTATCGGCAGCCTTTAAAGCGTCGTTAAAACGTTTTTGCTGTAATAAAACCGGGATCTCCCCCTTAAGGCAGGCGCTTAAACCGATCAGCCCCTTGGCGTGAGAGGATAAAATTTCTTTATCAATGCGCGGGCGGTAATAGAAACCTTCGAGGTAGCCGCTTGATACCAGCTTCATTAAATTGTGGTAGCCCTCTTCATCTTTTGCCAAGAGTATGAGATGGAAAGAGGCCTCATCCATCCCTACGGGTGTCTTATCCAGGCGGCTGCCGGGGGCGATGTAGGCCTCGCATCCGATGATAGGTTTGATCCCCGCCTTCTGCGCCTCCATATAAAACTCGACAGCTCCGAACATATTCCCGTGGTCGGTGATCGCCAGAGAATCCATCTTGTACTGCTTGGCTAATTCCAGAAGCTCCGGGATACGGCAGGCTCCGTCAAGAAGGCTGTATTGGGTATGCAGGTGCAGGTGGACGAATTCGGAATGCGGCATGATTCAACAAGAGGCTCAAGCCTATATTTTATTATTCCCACTCAATCGTTGCGGGAGGTTTTGAGCTTATATCGTAAACAACCCTATTCACGCCTTTAACTTCATTGATAATACGGTTGGAGATCTTCTCTAATACTTCAGAAGGAAGCTTTACCCAGTCAGCCGTCATACCGTCGACGCTGGAAACGCACCTTAAGGCAGCCACATTTTCATAGGTCCTCCCGTCTCCCATGATACCTACGCTCTTTATGGGGAGAAGGACTGCGAAAGACTGCCAGATCTGGTCGTACATGGCGATATTCCTGACTTCATCCGCAACCCTGCGGTCAACTTCACGCAGCAATGCCAGCCTCTCCGGAGTGATATCCCCGATTATCCTTACCGCTAATCCCGGTCCGGGGAAAGGCTGACGCCGGATTATCGCATCCGGTAGCCCCATCTCTCTGCCGATCTGGCGCACCTCATCTTTAAATAATTCGCGCAGAGGCTCAACCAATTTAAGTTTCATATGCGCCGGTAGTCCGCCCACATTGTGATGGCTTTTGATCCGCCTGCTGGGTGCTCCGGTGGGAGAGATCGATTCTATAACATCAGGATATAGTGTGCCCTGGGCAAGGTATTTTACCCCTTTAACCTTATCCGCCTCTTCTTCAAATACTTTTATGAACTCATCACCGATGATCTTTCTTTTCTCTTCCGGGTCCGTCACTCCTTTTAAACGCGCAAGGAACCTCTTGCTCCTGTCTACGTAAGCTAGATTTAAATGGTAGATATTGCGGAAGACTTTTTTGATCTGCTGCGGCTCATCTTTGCGTAGTAAGCCATTGTCGATAAAGATACACCTTAGGTTCCTTCCGATCGCCTTATGTACTAGCAGCGCGGCTACGGATGAATCCACGCCCCCGCTTAAGCCTAAAACTACCTTGTCTTTGCCTATATTCTTTTTAAGGCCTTCTACGGTTTCCTTGATAAAAGACTGCATTGTCCAGCGGCCGAGGCATCCGCAAATCTTGAATAAGAAATTACTCAGGATCTGGTTTCCTTTTTCAGTATGCGTCACTTCCGGATGGAACTGGACAGCAAATATTTTCTTCCTCGGGTTAGCAATGGAGGCAATAGGGGTATTTAAGGTGTGTGCGGTAACAGAAAAACCCGGGGGGAGCTTCTTGACATAATCCCCGTGGCTCGCCCAGCAGGTAAAGTTCCCGGGGAGATGCCCGAATAGGTCCCGGTTTTCATCGATGAACAATTCTACTTTTCCATACTCGCGTTCATTAGTATGCTTGACCTTGCCCCCCATCATCTCGGTAATCACCTGCATCCCGTAACAGATGCCTAATATGGGAATACCTAATTTAAATATGCCTTTATCCGGATGAGGGCTCTTTTTCTCCATTACCGAGGCAGGGCCGCCTGAAAGTATCAGCCCCTTAGGCGCCATCGCCTGTATTTCTTTAGCCGGGGTGTTATAAGGAATGATCCGAGAAAATACCTTGTTCTCTCTTACCCGCCTGGCGATCAACTGCGTATACTGTGAACCAAAATCCAAAATCAGGACTGTTTGTCTGGTCATTTTCCCATCCCCACTCTTTGGCCAACCTGGAAGATCTTCCCCTCTGTCTGTATGGAGGGCGCAATAATAATCTCAACATCGTGCATCTCTTTCATATTCGAAGCTCCCAGAGCGCCCATAGAGGTCTTAAGGGCCCCGATCAGGTTCTGTGAACCGTCATCAACCTTAGCCGGGCCAAAAAGAATCTCTTTAAGTGTTCCGGTTGTACCTACGTATATGCGCGTCCCGCGAGGAAGATTTACGTGGGAAGTCGCCATACCCCAGTGGTAACCTCTCCCCGGGGCTTCTTTGGCGCGCGCGAAACTTGAACCGATCATCACTGCATCCGCACCGCAGGCAAATGCCCTGCAGATATCCCCTCCGCGGTTCATCCCGCCGTCGGTGATAATAGGCACGTATTTACCTGTCCTCTTGTAATAAAAATCACGCGCCGATGCGGCATCCACAGTTGCGGTTACCTGCGGCACACCTATACCTAAAACCCCCCGGGTAGTGCAAGCCGCCCCCGGGCCAACGCCAATCAATAAAGCAGCTGCGCCTGTCTCCATGAGCTCTACGGTGGTCTCATAGGTCACGCAGTTGCCGATGATCACCGGGATCTTGGCAGACTTGCAGAATTTTGTGAGGTCTAAACTCTTGTATTCTTTGGCAATGTGTTTGGTAGTAGTAACGGTAGATTGTACCACAAACATATCCGCGCCTGCGGAGATAGCGATCTTGGAAAATTTCTCGGCATGGGCGGGTATACAGCTGACCACAGCCGTACCTTTCTTTTTCTTAATCTCA
Organism: Candidatus Margulisiibacteriota bacterium; assembly: GCA_035506355.1. Classification (GTDB taxonomy): domain Bacteria; phylum Omnitrophota; class Gorgyraeia; order Gygaellales; family Profunditerraquicolaceae; genus DATJPP01. The sequence continues at coordinate 3,561 of DATJPP010000115.1, forward strand.
GCTACCCTTTTGGCGATTAATTTATCTTTTGTGGGAGTGGTGTAAACAGACTGGATAAGCTCGGTTGCCCTCTGGGGATCAGCCTTGGAGATCTGCTCTAATACCGCATCCGGCCTCTCATAGCGGGTCTGTATACCGTCCAAGTTTAAAACCGCGATTCCGCCAAGAGCAGACATCTCAACGGCAAACTTCACATCCACGACCCCATCCATTGCCGCGGCCAGTATCGGGACCTTGAATTTTCTTCCGTCAAGCTCAAAGGTAGCATCAACTTCAGCCGGGTTGACTGTCTGTGCTCCAGGTACCAGGGCGATTTCATCAAAACCATAACACCTGCGCGCCCTCCTGCCTATGCCTATCCACTCTGCCATGTCAGTTCTCCTTATGTAACTTGTTGAATTTGAAAGGGTTAAGTACTTTTGACCTCATTTTTGTGGGTTTTTTAAAAAAGGTGCTCAAATTTTACAGCATCAATACCGCTTTGTCAACCATTATTTTAGCTAGAATGATTGTGGTTTTGCAAATCCTATCCCTGCCTGCACTTAAACAGGGGGCAGGGAACCCGCAAAACTGATAACCCTTTGTTATGCCCTTAACAATTAACTTGATTATGATATTTAGCGGGTGGCACGGAGATGCTTCGCAGCGCGTGAGCGCAAGAAGCGCTCCGTGCCAGGACCCGCTAAATATGAGGCAAGTTAGGTGTTAGGTAAAAAAGGAGGGCGAAGTTACCTTCGCCCTCCTTAAGCACACTAAGCTACTTGTTAGCGTTTAATACATTCCGCCCATTCCGCCCATTCCGCCTCCCGGAGGCATGGGTGGCATCTTATCTTCCTTCTCCGGTTTATCTACAATCAATGCCTCGGTAGTCAGAAGAAGCGCTGCAATACTGGAGGCATTCTGCAGTGCGCTACGGGTGACTTTCTTCGGATCAATGACACCGGCATCAATCATATCCACATAATCATCCTGGGCTACGTCAAAGCCGACATTAGTCTTCTCACTCTTTACACGCTGCACGACCACAGAACCCTCTAAGCCGGCATTTCCCACGATCTGCCTGATTGGCTCTTCCAGCGCACGCTTGACGATATCCACCCCGATCTTCTCATCGCCTTCCAGTTTGAATTTCTCCAATACAGGAATGCAACGGATCAATGCTACTCCGCCGCCCGGAATGATTCCCTCTTCCACGGCTGCACGGGTAGCATGAAGCGCATCTTCTACGCGTGCCTTCTTCTCCTTCATCTCGGTTTCTGTAGCAGCGCCTACATTGATCACCGCTACACCGCCGGCTAATTTTGCCAGGCGCTCCTGGAGTTTCTCTTTGTCATAGTCGGAATCAGTATCGTCTATCTGTTTCTTGATTTGAGCGATACGGGCATTCACCGCCGCCTGCTTCCCTGCGCCTTCAACGATAGTCGTATTCTCTTTGTCCACCTTGATCCTTTTTGCACGACCCAGGTCATCGACATCCACGTTCTCTAATTTTATCCCCAGATCCTCGGTGATCGCCTTGCCATTGGTAAGGATAGCGATATCCTCGAGCATCGCCTTGCGCCTGTCACCATAGCCGGGTGCCTTTACTGCGCAGGCGACAAAGGTGCCGCGGATCTTATTCACCACCAGAGTTGCCAACGCCTCACCGTCTACCTCTTCCGCAATGATCAAAAGAGGCTTTCCGGTACGGGCGATCTTCTCTAATAAAGGTAAGAGGTCCTTCAAAGAAGATATCTTCTTTTCGTGTATCAGTATGTAGGGATCCTCTAAAAGCACTTCCATTCTTTCGGCATCGGTTACAAAATAAGGAGAAAGATAACCCTGGTCAAAATGCATACCTTCTACCAACTCCATGGTAGTAGCGGTAGTCTTGGATTCTTCTACGGTAATCACGCCGTCCTTACCCACCTTTTCCATCGCCTCAGCGATCTGATCGCCGATGGTGGTATCGCCGTTGGCGGCTATGGTAGCGACTTGCGCCACTTCCTTCTTCTCCCT
>DATJPP010000116.1:0-3582 GCA_035506355.1 Candidatus Margulisiibacteriota bacterium
TTAAGTTTTTCAAAAAGTTCGAGGCTTTTCTCCTTTACCTTATCTTCTGCCTTGCCGCGCAGTTTCAGGAGGGCGATCCTTTGGAAAGGAGGAAAATTCAACTGTTTTCTCTCCTTCAATTCCTTTTCGTAAAAAACAGAACTCTCCCCCTTCAATAACCATTCGTAGGCATGGTGTGCAGGAAATCCGGTTTCAACCACTAGTTTTTTTCGGGTCAGGCTTAAAAGGCCGGAAAGAACCCTGAAGGCCTTTTCGCTGGAACGCAGGTCCACCCGGTTTAAAGAGTTATCTGTCCCCAGCGCGCCGATCAGGTCAAAAGTAAAATCGGACTGTTTCATTACCAGGCTGGTAGAAACAAAGATATCCGCCTGGGTATCCTTAAAGGATACGGGATTATCCAGCCTCCTTATCTTCGCCTGAGGAAATATCCTGGATAGCTCGCTCTCCACCCTCTCAACCCCTGCGCCCGAATATTTGATGTATCCCGAATTGCAGTTGGGGCAAATTGACGGGAGTGGGCAGCGATAATTGCAGCGGTGGCAGGATAACTGTTTTGTATCGAAGTGATAGGTTAAATTGACCTTGCAGCGCGGGCACTCCAGAACCTTTCCACAGTTATGGCAAAACGCAAGGGTAGCGAATCCTCTCCTGTCTAAAAAGACGAGTATCCTTTCCTTTAAGGAGAGTGCGTTCATTATCGAATCCAAGAGGTATTTCGAAATAGAGATACCCCCCTTGCCTTTTGGTAAATTCCTGTTGAACCTGGTATCAGCAATCTTGACTTCCGGGAGTCCATGCTTACGTGGCATGAGGCTATACTTTATCCTGTGCCTCTTCGCCGCATAAAATGACTCAAGGGACGGAGATCTGCTCCCCAGGATAAGTTTTGCCTTATCTATCTTCGCCCTCATTCCGGCGACTTCCCTGGCGTGATAATGCGGCACCTGCTCCTGCTTGTAAACGGGATCCTCCTCTTCATCCAGTATGATTAAACCCGTTCTTTCTAAAGGGGCAAAGACCGCCGAACGCGTACCAAGGATAAACCTTGCCCCTTCTTTTTTTATCTTGAGCCATTCCTCTGCCTCGCCCTTCTGTTTGCGGAAAATAATGACGGGTTGTGCCTCAACTTTACCGGAGAATATTCCCCTGGCCCGCTCTATTGCCTGGATATCCGGCAATATCACAATCACCCCCCGCCCCTGGCGCAACATATCCTTGATCTCCAGGATATAGCGCTCCCACCTCGATGAACCACCGGGGTCATAGACCAATTCAGTCTCAACCTGGCCTTCTTTGAAGGAATAACTTTCTTGAGGGCCAGTGCGATCTGCAACGCATGCTGCAGGCAAAACCCTCCCTTTTCTTAAGGACTCGGGGAGCATCGTCTCCACTGCCTCGCCTAAAGAGCAGTAATAGTACTGTGATAACCTTCTTGCCAACAAAAGCATATTCTTGCTTAAAAGAGGGAGGTCATCTATCAGCTTTAATATAGGCCTGGTGTATTTAATTTTCGTACTTTTAGAGAGAACGACCACAAAACCGACCATCTTCTTAGCACGTAACATCACCTCAACCCTGGAGCCAACCTTGATTTTGTGCTTGAATTGATCCGGCACGGAATAATCAAATGGGCCTTCAACTGCCAACCCCAAGGCTACCTTAGCGAATAACATCAGCCAGTGCCTCCGGTGAAAATCTCTTCCTGAAATTGACGATATTTACCCTTTGCCTCATTAATTCCCCAGGGTCGTTTTTGAGCCTTAAAACCTCCCCCCTGAGCCGGGCGGTCTTAAGTTTTCGGGCATCTAAACCGATAGCGATTGAACTGAGGAATTTTATATTCTGCGACTCCTGGCCCGGTATGGCAGTGATGAAGAGCGGGGGAAGCCCTAAACTCAATAACTCCGCTATGGTCAGGCCTCCGGGTTTGGTCACAATTATATCCGATGCCCCCATCAACTCTTCCATATTATCCACGAAGGCAAATACCTTAACCCGCGAGTAATTCCTCCGGGTCAGCCTGGCGTAGAGCTTCTTATTGCTTGCACAGACCACCAGGAGCTCAACGTCCCGATGGAGCGACCCTACGATGCGCTCTATCGGACCTATGCCAAAGGAGCCGCTTACTATAAGTACGATAAAGGCATCCTGCTTTAACCCAAGCTTACTGCGCAGATAAATCTTGTCGGGTTCTCTAAGGAATTTTTCTGCTACGGGTATACCGGAGAGGCTTATTCTTTTATCGGGTACGCCCTCACCAAGGAGCTGTTCCCTGGCCAGTTGCGACGGGACAATATAAAGATCCACCCCTTCAGCGACCCAGTAAGGATGCGCGCCGAAATCGGTGATAATCGTAACCAGGCGCGAGGTAATCCTCCCTTTCTTCTTAAGATGAGAGGCGATTTCGGGAGGGAGGAAATGCGTTGAGATGATCAGGTCGGGATTCTCTGCGATCAGTTTATGGGAAAACTTTCGGGTATTAAGAAGGTCTATGCGGCAATTGATCTTTCGCAACAAAGCGCTTAACGGACGTAAAGAAGTAAACCAATAGCAGAAACCCCAGAACCAAGCGCAATATCTTACGGTAAAAGAATAAAGCCCGGTATATGCCTCTTTAAAATAAGGGTTTGCCAGGCTCAATACATCTATAAGCTCTAATTCAACCCCCGGCTCTTCCTTAAAATGTTCGTATACCGCCGCGGCAGCCTTAGCGTGGCCGCTACCGGCTGAGACGTAAAGGATGAATATTTTCATTATTTCAATATCAGGTCTGTGGCTTCCAGCAGCCCGTCTGCGGTAAAATCAGGTAGGATCTCCCAGTTCTTCCGGTTCTCTTCTTTTTCTTTCCCGGAGAAAACAAGGATCGTCTTTAAGCCGGCAGACTTACCAGTCTGGATATCCCTTATGGTGTCCCCGACAAAATAGCTATTTTTTAAGTCTATCTTAATATCCTTCTCCTTGAGGCCTTTTAAGGCCAGATCCAGAAGGCCTGTCTTGGGCTTCCTGCAGGAACAATTTTCTTCCGAACGGTGCGTGCAATAATAAACCCCACTTAGAGTTATTCCTTCTTTTTCAAGTTCCTTCAACATATTCCGGGTAATTTCATCCAGTGCCTCCTGGGTATAACTACCCTTGGATACGCCTGCCTGGTTAGAGATTACGAATATGCGGCAATCGGAGTGATTCAGCTTTTTAAGTGCAAGTTTTACCTGCGGCAGGAAACGGAACTCTTCCCAGCTCTTGACATATTCCCTGTCCCCGGGGTAAGCGTTGATTACCCCGTCACGGTCTAAGAAGATTACTCTCATTTAAAGAAACTCTCGTTCTCCCTGACCCAGGCAGTAAGTTTTCTTATCCCCTCTTTAACCGGCATCCTGATCTTCCAGCCAAGGGCCTTCTGGAGCTTAGAGGTATCGGTGATATAAACTTTTTGGTCGGAGGGACGCCAGTCGGCAAAAGAAACCTTAGGGCTCCTGCCGGTTATCAGCTTAAGCTCATCCAGAAACTCCAATAGCGATATGGTGTTTTCCGGACCGCCGCCGATGTTAAAGAGTGCGCTTTTTGAGTCGCTCTTGAAGAAAC
>DATJPP010000117.1:0-4544 GCA_035506355.1 Candidatus Margulisiibacteriota bacterium
CTCCCGGACGCCTACCGGTTAAGACACAGCTTTTAGGGTTGGAAGAAAGAGCTAAGGGCTATGCATTAGCCAGAGAGCATTTGAAAGCAGGTAAGCAGGTTTATATTATTTACCCGGTGATCGAGGAATCCTATGCTCTGGATTTAAGCGGCGCTAAGAAGATGTACGCAGACCTTAAGTCCGGAGAGTTTAAAGATTTTAAAGTCGGCCTTATCCACGGCCGGATGAAACAGGAAGAACAGGAGAAGGCGATGTCAGGATTCAGGGATAAAGAGTTGGATCTCCTGGTCTCAACTACCGTCCTTGAGGTAGGGATCGACATCCCTAATGCTACCTGTATGATCATCGAGAACGCGGAGCGTTTTGGCCTGAGCCAATTGCATCAGTTGCGCGGGCGTATAGGCAGGGGGGAAGCGCAGTCTCTCTGTCTCTTGGTTTCGGATTGCCAGACTCAGGAGTCTTCCCGCAGGCTTAAGGCGATGGAGAAGTACTACGACGGTTTCCGTATCGCCGAAGAGGATTTGAAGATCCGGGGGCCGGGAGAGTTCTTTGGCTCGCGGCAGCACGGCCTGACCGAGCTTAAGATCGCTAATCCCCTGGCCCAGATGCAGCTTTTGAAGAAGGCCAGGGAGGAAGCGCTCAGGTTGATGGGGTCTGACCCGGGTTTTGCCGATAAACAGCACCTCCCGCTTAAAGAAAAATTATTGCAAAGGTTCCCGGAGTATGAGAAGCTAATGGTCATAGGGTAACCCATGCGTATAACTACCGGTATCTATAAAGGCAGGAATATAGGGGTGCCTAAGGGTATCCGTCCTACCCAGGATAAAGTAAGGAAGGCCCTCTTTGATATCCTGGGGGATGTAGAGGGAGAGTCTTTCCTGGAGCTATTTGCCGGCTCAGGGGGAGTGGGGTTTGAGGCCCTATCCAGGGGGGCCAGGGAACTCGTCCTGGTGGAGCAAAATCAGGACTGCCTGTTGGCGATCCGCAAGAATATCGACTCTCTTGCCGCAAAATCCTGCATCACCTATCCTCTGGAAGCGGAAAAGGCCATTGCTGCCTTGCACAAGGATGGCAGGAGGTTTGATATTATCTTCCTCGACCCGCCTTATTATAAGGATATGGCAAAAAAAATCTTGCAAATGTTAGGCCCTTATGATATATTAGCGCCCGATGGTTTTGTAGTTGTGCAGCATTTTAAGAAGGATAGCCTGCCTGTAGAGAACGAAGGGCTGGTTTTGGTGAAAGAGGCAGGTTACGGGGATACTTTTTTATCATTTTACAGGAGACAGAAAAAGTATGTGCCAGATAGCCGTTTATCCGGGGACATTTGACCCGGTTACCTACGGTCATATAGATATAATCAAGAGGGCCCAGGAGATATTCGGCGAGGTCATCGTGGCTGTGGCCCATAACCCCTTTAAAAAACCGCTCTTTAGCGTAAAGACAAGGGTTGCCTTCCTTAATAAGGCGACTTCTAAGTTTAGCGGGGTAAGCGTTATGGACTTTGACGGCCTGGTCGTTGACTTCGCGCGCAAACACAAGGCCGGGGTGATGATCCGCGGATTAAGAATGCTCTCTGATTTTGAATATGAGTTCCAGATGGCCTTGACCAACAGAAAACTCGCATCCGACGTAGAGACTGTTTTCCTTATGCCCCAGGAATCCCTCAGCTATCTTTCCGCCAAGCTTTTAAAAGAAGCAGCTTCTTTGGGCGCTGACCTTTCCTGTTTTGTACCGGGTTACGTAGAAAAAGCGCTTAAGAGTAAATTGCACAAAAAAATGTGAAGATAGGAATAAGCAAGATACCGCTTGAAGGGTTGAGAGTCACGGAAGAGTTAAGCCCTAAGGCGTTAGATCTGGATACGGATATAGTAAGTTTTAGTTCTCCGGTAAAGGCCGAAGCAGTGCTTTCGCGCATCACCAATGCCATAACGGCTGATATAAAGCTTTCGGCTAAGTTGCGTACGCAGTGCAGCCGCTGCCTGAAAGAATACGAAGTAGATTTCAACAAAGAGTTTACCCTGAATTTTTCCACAGAGGGAATGGGCAACTTTTTGGATTTGGATCCTGACATAAGGGAGGAGATGATGCTCGACTATCCCTTAAAACCCCTCTGCAAAGACTCCTGCAAAGGGCTCTGCGCAAGATGCGGTAAAAACCTGAACGAAGGAGGATGTTCCTGTGGCACTACCTAAAAAACGACATTCTAAGGCGCGCGGGAGAAGGCGCCGCACGCACTGGAAACTAGCCAAGACTAATCTCGTACCCTGCCCGCAATGCAAGCAGCTTAAAGCTCCTCATAAGGTCTGCATGGTCTGCGGCACTTATAACGGAAAGCAGGTCATCGAGATCAAGGTAAAAGAGAAGAAAAAGAAGAAACAATAAGCGCTGAAGGCGGTTATAAATGAAGATAGTCGTAGATGCGATGGGAGGGGATTATGCGCCGGGCGTGGTGATCGAAGGCGCCGTAGCCGCAGTCAAGGAATATGATGTTGAAGTGATCCTTGTCGGTGATGAGGCTACGATCAAAAAGCTCCTGGAGAAGGAAAAATACAGCGGCGACAGGATCTCGATCTATCCTGCCCAGGAAGTGATCGGGATGTCTGAGCCGGCAGCTACCAGCGTCAGGAGAAAGAGGAATTCTTCCATAGTCATAGGCGCCAAGCTGGTCGCGGATGGCCAGGGAGACGCTTTTTTTAGCGCCGGGAATACCGGCGCCATGGTCTGCGCTGCTACCTTAAGCTTAGGGATGCTCCCGGGCATTGAAAGGCCCGGGATTGCCATTATTACTCCCACGCTTAAGGGGATATCCTTGATCATTGATGTCGGCGCCAATATCGACCCCAAGTCTTCCCAGTTATTACAGTATGGGATTATGGCCGATGCTTATTGCCGTGATATCTTGAACCGCAAGAATCCAACGGTCGGTATTTTAAATATCGGCGAAGAAGAGGGGAAGGGGACGGATTTCATCAAAGAGGCGCGCGACCTGCTGCAGAACAGCAAGCTGAATTTTATCGGCAACGTAGAAGGGAAAGATCTCTTTTCCGGTAAATGCGATATCATCATCTGCGACGGTTTTGTGGGGAATATCGCCTTGAAAGTCTCCGAGAGCGCAGTTGAGGCGATGCAGGTATTCCTGAAGCGGCACCTTTTAAGTAATATCTGGGGGAAGATCGGCCTGCTTTTTCTTATGCCCAGTTTCAAACGTTTTAAGAAGGAGCTGGATTACGCGGAGTATGGCGGGGCGCCGCTTTTAGGGGTTAACGGCGTAGTCATCATCGGCCACGGCCGCTCGAGCGTTAAGGCAATCAAGAACGCTATCAGGGTAGCCAAGGAAGAAGTAGAGCGCAAGTTCAACGAACATATTCTAGAGGCCATACAACCCAAAGGATAAGATGAAAAAAGTAGGCATAATCGGGGTAGGCAAATATCTGCCGAAGAAGGTCTTAACCAACGCCGACCTGGAAAGAATGGTAGATACTTCTGATGAATGGATCACTACCCGCACGGGTATAAAAGAACGCAGGATCGCCTCCAATAAGGAAGCAACTTCGGACCTGGCGATAAAAGCGGCTAAGGATGCCCTGGAGGATGCCAAACTTGCTCCGGAAAAGCTGGAGCTGATAATCGTAGCCACGATCACCCCGGATATGCCTTTCCCATCCGTGGCATCTATTGTCCAGAACGCAATCGGCGCAAAGGATGCCGCGGCGTTTGATATCTCTGCCGCCTGCGCAGGGTTCGTTTATGCCCTCTCTACCGCCCAGCAGTTTATCCAGTCTGGGACCTATAAGAATGCGCTGGTAATCGGCTCAGAAGTGTTATCTTCGATAACGGATTGGAAGGACAGGAATACCTGCGTCTTGTTCGGAGACGGCTCAGGCGCTGCGGTTTTATCCGCGGTTAAAAGCGGAGGGATGCTTGCGACTTATCTGGGGGTTGACGGTTCCAGAGCGGATCTATTGATGCTCCCCGGAGGCGGCTCGCGCAATCCTGCCTCGCCGGAAACAATAGCCAACAAGATGCATTATATAAAAATGCAGGGGAATGAGCTTTTTAAATTAGCGGTTACCCTTATGGCTGACGCCGCGCAGGTGGCCTTGAAGAAAGCCGGGCTTGAATGCAAGGACGTGGACCTGGTGATACCGCATCAGGCGAATATCCGCATCATTATGGCTATGGCCAAAAAATTGAAACTGCCGGAAGAGAAGATTTTCCTTAATATAGCAAAATACGGGAATATGTCTTCTGCCTCTACTGCCACGGCATTATGCGAGGCGGTAAAAGAGGGGAGGATCAAAAAAGGGGATATCGTTCTTCTGGATGCTTTTGGGGCAGGCCTGGTCTGGGGCGCCTGTGTGATTGAATGGTAGGCTATCTTTTTGCCGGACAGGGGAGCCAATATGTAGGCATGGGAAAGAGTCTTTATGAGGCCTTCCCCGCAAGTAAGTCCATCTTTGATAAGGCAGATAAGGTTTTAGGCTTTTCTCTATCCGGGCTCTGCTTTGAAGGGCCCAAAGAGGAATTAACTAAAACCTTGA
>DATJPP010000118.1:0-15531 GCA_035506355.1 Candidatus Margulisiibacteriota bacterium
TCGAGATAAACGCTTCATTTGACCCGGTTACGGCAAGCGCCATCTTATCGGCGTTAATCTCCAGCCTTCGGCTTATATAATTAGCCAAAGGCTGCAGCACCAGGTTTAAGAGGATAAAATACAGCAAAAGCACGGGAAGGCTGGCTATATCCCAAAGGGAGGGCAAATTGAAAAAGGAGAGGATAAAGTCGCTTGAGATAAAAATCAGGTAAAAACATAGGAACGCCGCCAGCGAATTCATCGCCAATAGTTTCCAGATATGCTTGAGGCGATGATGGGCAAACTCATGCGCCAGGATCACCTCTATCTCCTCCGCGCTATATTTATCTTTTAAGGTATCTGCCAGGATCACGCGCCTGCTCCTGCCTAAGCCGGTCAAGGCGGCGTTTGCCTTGAGAGTCTTCGAGCTAAAATCTATCTCAAAACAGTCAAGGACGCCCACCTTCATCTTCTCGGCCAGCCTGAAGATCCTCAAGCGTAAATTCTCATCAAGAAGTTTTTTATATTTGAAAAACAGGGGTATGATCAAAAGGGGCGTAAGTTTTGTAAGGATGATATTAAAAAATATCCAAAAGAGCGAAATTGACAGCCACCAGGCATGAATAAAGTGGCTTAAAATAAAGTAGAATGCCGAAAAGACGATGAGCAGGATAATATACGAAAGTAACGTATTTTTAAGCTGGTCTTTAAACCACCCGGAGAACTTCTGCGTGGAAAGAGAGAATTTATGTTCAAGGAGGAAAGAGTGATAAAAGTTAAGCGGGAAACTTAAAACGTAATAGGATAGATAGAGAGAAAAAAGGTATAAAGGAAGGACTAGCGGTTTAATGCCCTGGGATTTAAGGAACCATAAAGCGAGAGATTTGGATAGTCCGGATTTCAGGAATAAAAAAAGCAGCAGGGAAAGATAAAATACCTCGGCGATAGAAAAGGTGTATCGCAGTGATGCATACCTCTTGGCCTTATCAACGTCTTTGTCCTGCTGACTGCGCATCTACTTCTTTATTTTGCAACCGGCTGGATATTGATAAAGGTCCTGAATTTTCCGTGGCTGGTCTTTTTCCTGGTAAAATAGACCTTGCCGGGGCAGAGCGCCTGAAGCGTGGCTATCCCTTTTACATTCATCCCTGCCTTATAAGTAGATAACCCCCGGCTTAATATCTTGCCGGTCTCAACCATCTGCCCGCCGGAGACCTTTACTGCCTTATCTTTCTTGGGTGTTGAAAATCCACCTGCCATTTGATTACCTCCGTTTTTAGATACAAAAGTTATTAATATTCTTTCTAATCCAACAACACTTCTTCATCCTTTGATGGGATGTGCACATTTAATCCCTTCTCGGTCAGTGCATCTGATAGAATCTGCGACTGCTCGGGGTCGCCGTGCACCAGGAAGATGCGTTTTAAAGGAAGGCAATCGGAAACAAAATCCATCAGGCTGTTCTTATCGGCGTGTCCTGAAAATGCGTTTATCACCACCACTTCCGCGTTAAGCTCGTATTCCACACCGAAGATACGCACAAAAGGTTCCTTCTCTACTATCCTTCTGCCTAATGTATCCTGGGCCATAAAACCTACCACCAGGACGGTATTCCTGGAATCCTCGATATTATTCTTTAAGTGGTGCAGGATCCTCCCTGCTTCGCACATCCCGCTTCCGGCGACGATGATCATCGGGCGCTTATCGATATTTAAGGCCTTGGAATCTCTCTGCTCGCGGATAAATTTGAGGTTCAGGAATTCAAAGGGGTTATCTCCATCGATAATCTGCTGACGTGTCTTTTCGTTCATAAAGCCAAGGTGGTACTTGAAGACTTCGGTAATATCGGAGGCAAGCGGGCTATCCACGTAGACCGGGACAGCAGGGATCATTTTATCCCTGAGCAGTTCGTTTAAGAAATAAATAACCTCTTGCGTACGCTCCAGGCTGAAAGACGGGATAAGGATCTTGCCGTTGCGCTTTACGGTGCGGTTAATCGCATCGCACAAATCTCCTTTTGCCTCTTCTATGGGGTTGTGAAACCTCCCGCCGTAAGTGCTCTCCAAAACCAGGTAATCCAGCGCAGGCGGAGGCACGGGGTCATTAAGCAAGGGGAGGTTCTTCCTGCCCAAATCTACGGCATAACCTAAACGTACATTCTTCAGACCCTCTTTTATATCCAGGGTAATGATGCTTGAACCCAGGATGTGCCCGGCGTCGTAAAGCGTAACAAAAATATTCCTGGCCACGCAAAACTTCTGATTATAAGAAATGGCGCGAAACCTCCTGGTCGCCTTACTTGCCTCCTTCTTGGTATAGAGTTGTTTGCGCAAAGGCAGGCCCAGCCTCTTATTGATCTTGTTTACATACCTTATATCTTCTTCATGCACCTTACCGGAATCTTCAAGCATAAGCCTTGAGATATCCTTAGTGGCAGAAGTGGTATATACCTTGCAATTGAGCCCCTGCCTGATCAGGGTGGGGATATTCCCGCAGTGGTCAATGTGGGCGTGGGAGAGGATGAGGGCGTTTACGGTGCGCGGATTATAATGCAGCGTAGTATTAATCTCGTAAAACTGGTCACGGTGCCCCTGGAATAAACCGGCATCAAGCAACACCTCTGACTTTTCCACGCTCACCAGGTGGCTGGAACCGGTAACCGTCTTTACCCCTCCCAAGAATTTCAATTTCACTGCCATAGGCTTAGTCCTTTAGTTTTAATCTTACAGCAACCACAGCTTATTCTTCCACTCCTTCATCACTGCTTTTCGTAAGTGGAATAAAAGTATGGGGTGTAGGCCTTAAACTCCGCGGCACAGGTATCCACGAGTTTAAAATTGGGGGATATCTTGAAGGATTTACGCATCTTACAAATCTCTTCCTCGTTTTTATCCAGAAGCGAGGCCAGCTGCCTGTCACTAAAGCCGTACTCCTTGGCCGTAAGGAATAGTTCAGAAGGGATGCTATCTTTATTGCGCAGTATATCCTTCTCAAGGGCGACGATCTCCTGGATATTATGCAGGAACCACCTGTCTATTTTGGTCAGCTGGTGAATCTTTTCAATATTCATACCTGCCCTTAAGGCATCTCCGAGATAAAAAATCCTATCGGCGTTGGGAAGTCTTAACTTCAAAGATATCTTCTCAAGAGACTCGCGATCGGCTGAAACCTCCGGGAGGCCTTTAAAAAGTATGCTCTCCAATCCATACTTCCTTATCTCCAGGGAGCGTAATCCTTTCTGCAGCGCTTCTTTGAATGTCCTGCCTATGGACATTACTTCCCCTACCGACTTCATGGAAACGCTAAGCCCGGCGTCCGCTGAAGGAAATTTTTCAAAGGTAAAACGCGGAATTTTGACCACACAGTAATCTATCGCCGGCTCAAAACAGGCGAAGGTCTCCTTAGTTATATCATTGGGGATTTCATCCAAGGTATACCCTACGGCGAGCTTTGCCGCTATCTTGGCGATGGGGAATCCAGTAGCCTTGGAGGCCAGAGCAGAGCTCCTGGATACCCGCGGGTTCATCTCAATAATCACCATACGCCCGCTCTCAGGGTGCACGCCAAACTGTATGTTAGAGCCGCCTGTTTCTACGCCTATCTCCCGGATACAGGCAATAGCAGCATCCCGCATCCGCTGGTATTCTTTGTCGGTCAAGGTCTGGGCGGGGGCAACGGTAATGCTGTCCCCGGTATGTATGCCCATGGGATCAAGATTCTCGATGGAACAGATGATGACCACGTTATCCTTTAAATCCCGCATCACCTCCAACTCGAATTCTTTCCAGCCGATCACCGACTCTTCTATGAGTATCTCGCTGATCATACTGGACTCAAGGCCCCTTTTGGCGAGCGTCTTGAATTCTTCCATATTATAGGCTACACTCCCACCCGTCCCCCCCAGGGTGAAGCTGGGGCGGATGATCAGAGGAAAACCTATTGCGCTGGCCACCTTAAGCGCTTCTTGAAAGTTATGCGCCTCGCCGCTATTAGGAAGATCCAGGCCGATCCTCTTCATTGCCTCTTTAAAGAGCTGCCTGTCCTCCCCCTTTTTTATGGCTTTGATATTTGCCCCGATAGTCTCGACCTTGTATTTATCCAGGACCCCTCTCCTGGCCAGTTCCACTGTCGTATTCAGGGCGGTCTGCCCTCCCAGGGTAGGCAGGAGCGCGTCCGGCCTCTCTTTGGCGATAATCTTTTCTACTATATCCGCGGTGATTGGCTCGATATAAGTCCTATCCGCCAGTTGCGGGTCAGTCATGATAGTGGCGGGGTTGGAGTTAACCAGGACTACCTGAAAACCTTCCTCTTTTAAGACCTTGCAGGCCTGCGTACCGGAGTAATCAAACTCGCAGGCTTGACTGATGATAATCGGCCCTGAGCCTATGATGAGTATCTTTTTTATATCAGTGCGCTTTGGCATTTTTTTTCATTAATTCTACGAATTCCTTGAAGAGGTATTTCGCGTCATGCGGGCCGGGAGAGGCTTCGGGATGGAACTGCACGGAGAAAACGGGGAGTTTTTTAAGCCGTAAACCTTCAGAGGTATTATCGTTTAAATTTAAATGCGTCAACTCCACTTTTTTCTTATCTAAAGATTCTAAATCCACGCAAAAACCGTGGTTCTGTGAAGTTATGGAAACCTTCCCTGTCTTCAGGTCTTTTACCGGGTGGTTTGCCCCGTGGTGGCCGAATTTAAGCTTGAAGGTTTTCCCTCCCAGGGCAAGCCCGAGCATCTGATGCCCCAGACAAATACCGAAGATAGGAACCTTACCGATCAGCTCCCTCACCGTATCCACTATATAACCCAGGGCCGCGGGGTCTCCCGGGCCGTTAGAGAGAAGTACGCCGTGCGGTTCAAGCTTCAATATCTCCTTACTCGAGGTATTTGCCGGCACGACTATCGCCTGGCAGTTATTCTCTATGAGGTTCCTGAGGATATTATATTTGACGCCGCAATCAAGCACTACCACCCTGTAGCCATTACGCTTTGCGCCGGACCAAATATATTGCTTAGGAGAAGTAACTTCTTTTACCAGGTCTACCCCGATTAATCCGCGCGACCTCTTGGCCTTGGCAACCAAATTTTTCTCGTTCAGGTCAAGGGTGGATAATACCGCCTTCATCGCTCCCTTCAGCCGTATGTGAAGAGTGAGTAAGCGCGTATCCACTCCTTCGATACCTAATATGCGGTTATCTCTGAGATAATTACCTAATGACTCCTCCTTGCGCCAGTTGCTGGCGATCTTGCTGTATTCCTTGACCACAAAACCTTCCAGGAAGGGCTTGCGCGACTCCACGTCTTCTCTGTTGATGCCGTAATTTCCCATCAGGGGGTAAGTCATCGCCACGATCTGCCCCTTATAGGAAGGATCGGTAATAATCTCCTGGTATCCGGCCATGCTGGTATTAAAGACTACCTCACCGCAAGCCTCGCCTTCAGCGCCGAATGACCTCCCTTTGAATATCGTCCCGTCTTCTAATGCCAGTACCGCGTTCATATCTTTTGCTTCTCCAGCGCTGCCTTAATAAAACCCTTAAATAAAGGGTGGGCATTATCCGGCTTGGATTTAAATTCCGGATGGAATTGCACGGCGATAAAATAAGGGTGGTTTTTTAACTCCACTATCTCAACCAGGTCTTTACCGGAGTATATGCCGCTGAAAGTAATCCCCTTCTTCTCTAATGTTTTCTTGTATTTATTATTAAATTCGTACCTGTGTCTGTGCCGCTCATGGATTAAACTCTTGGAATATACTTTATGGGCCAGGGTATTCTTTCTTATCTTGCACGGGTAAGCACCCAGGCGCATTGTCCCGCCTAAATCTTTCACATGCCTCTGTTCCTCCAGAAGGCTGATCACCGGGTATTTGGCATCTTTCTTAAACTCTGTGGAGTTGGCGCCATTCAGGCCGCAGACGTGCCTGGCAAATTCTATCACCGCACACTGCATCCCCAGGCAAAGCCCGAGAAATGGTATTTTATTCACCCTGGCAAATTCTATCGCCTTGATCTTTCCTTCAACACCCCTGATCCCGAAACCTCCCGGGATAAGAATGCCGCAGACATCATTCAGGTGTTTCTGGGCTCCGTCTTTCTCGATATCCTCGGAATCAACCTTTTTAATCTCAACTCTGGTATCATTACTAATCCCTGCGTGCGCCAAAGACTCGTATATGGACTTATAGGCATCCTGCAACCCGGTATATTTTCCGACTACGGCTACACAAACTTTATTGCGGGGGGAGAGTATCTTCTCAACCACGCCCTTCTCCCAGTCTTTGAGGTTGGAAGGCTTAGAGATCAGGTGAAAATGACTAAGGATTATCTCATCCAAGATCTGATTTTTTAAGACCAGTGGAACCTGATATATGGAATCTACATCGCGAGATTCAATTACTGCCTCCTTGCGCACGCTGCAAAAAAGCGATATCTTCTCTCTGACATCTTCCGATAGAGGTTTTTCTGTACGGCAGATCAGAATATCCGGCTGTATACCTATTTCACGCAAAGTACCCACGCTATGCTGCGTGGGCTTGGTCTTGATCTCTCCGGCGACCTTGATGAAAGGGATAAGGGTCAGGTGAATATAAAGCACATTCTCCTCCCCCATATCAAGGCCAAACTGCCTGGCGGCCTCAAGGAAAGGGAGGCTTTCAATATCGCCTACCGTACCGCCGACTTCAATAATGACGATATCCGCCCCTGAAACATGGGCAACTTTTTTAACTCTTTCTTTTATCTCGTCTGTGATGTGCGGGATAACCTGGATGGTCTTTCCCAGGTAGTCGCCCCTGCGCTCTCTTGAGATTACTGCGTTATAAACCTGGCCGGTGGTGGCATTGTTGAATTTGGTCATCCTGGCCTTAGTGAACCTCTCATAGTGGCCAAGGTCTAAATCCGTCTCTGCCCCATCCTCCGTAACATAAACTTCTCCGTGCTGATAAGGATTCATTGTCCCGGGATCGACATTGATATAAGGATCGAGTTTCATCAGGGTGATCTTAAGCCCCCGCGACTCCAGGATCTTGCCTATAGAAGCAGAAGCGATTCCTTTGCCTAAACTTGAGATAACTCCGCCGGTTACAAAGATATATTTTGCCATAAGCTTACATAATAAGGGCGTTTAGTGCCGACTCCTCGGCCCATAAACGCCGCTGTTTGTGATTGGTAACCCGACTCTGAAGCACCTATTGAGTATAACATACCATCTCGAGAAGTCAATTTTTTTTTAATGGTCCTTAGGTGAGATAAGATGCAGGAAATCCTTCCCCTCTTTCCAGGGGTTTAAATAACGCTCTACTTTTAGTGTTCCCTTTGTATCTTTGAGATTAATAACCTCTTTTTTATCCTCAGGGTGGATAACTTCTACCTTGGGAGAGAAGATATCGTCGCTATTCTCATCCGCAACCACCGCCACCCGCCCGTCGCTTAAGGCGACAACTGAACCTATGGGCCAGACCCCTACGAACTCAAAGAACTTATCCACCAGTTGCGGATCAAAAGACGTGCCTTTCTCTTTCATCATGATATCGTAAATCACATCCGGAGGGTAATCCGCCTTATACCCCCTTCGCTCTGAAAGGGCGTCATAAACATCGCAGATAGAGACCATTGAAGAGGCAATATTCGGTTTCTGCCCGAAGGAAAGTTTAGGGTATCCAAGCAGGTTATATTTAAGGTGGTGTTCAAAAGCCACCACCACCGGAAGGATCCCCAGGGCATCTACATATTTCAAGAGTATCTGCGCCCCCATAACAGTGTGACTTGTTATCCGGCCAAATTCTTCATCCGTCAACCTGTCTTTTTTACGCAGGATATTGCGCGAGATATAGAGCTTACCGATATCGTGGAATAGCGCGGCGACTCCGATGTCAAGTATGACATTCCGTTCAAACCCCATCTTGGAGGCAAAATGCATAGCCAGTATGGAAACATTCAACAGGTGCACAAAGGTGCTGGGGTCATAACGCTTGATGGTAGTCAACCTTAAGAATTCCTGGTGCTGCTTTATCAGGTGCTCCATAACATTATTGATAGCAAATTTGAAAGTCAGGCTATCAATTACCTGCGCGTCCAATATCCCGGATAATGACTTAGAGAAGTTATCCAGGGAGCTTTCATAGATACTGCTTGAACTTACCTCTGCGCCTTTTTCCTCCCGGGAGGCATCACCGGCAGGAGGCGTGGCAGAAGAAGCCTGGCCTTTAAGTTTTCCTACGGTGATATTCCTTACCCCCAAAGAAATCAGATATTCCTGCGGGCCTTTTTTTAATTCCTCTTTGCGCGCGGACAAGAATACAACAAATTTCTCAAACTCTTCCGCGCTCACTGAACTAGCGAAAGATATCCTTTCTATCCCTCTCTCTTTAAGGTAAAGTATGGACGGCTTTATCGCCCTGCTTAATTCGATAAAGATCTCCTTTTCAAAAGCAAGTTCCTCGCCTACTATGCCTATAACCAACTCATTATTCTCGCGCAAGACAACCTTAAGGCTTGAAAAAGCCTTCTCGCAAGACTTTTTAAACAAAGGGTGATCCGTGCCGTAAAGCTTAGCCGTCTGCAAAGAAGCCAGGATCTCCTTAAAACTAGCTTCTATATTCTCAAACATTCCACTCACCTATGACTTCCCGCGCCTTCTTCCTTAGCGCGGCGTTCCAAAAGAATCTCCTTTTCCCCAGGATCTCCAGGTACCCTTTTGCCTGCTTTAGCCCGGCTTCCTGCACAAGCATAATATTCTCAAGGAGTACCTTGTTATTTTTCCCCCAGGGGCTGGGAATCAAAAATAATTTGTCCAGCGCCGGCTTTACCAGCGATTCATCCTTGGCTAGCGCCCTCAAGGATTCTCTCTTAAGGGAGGTATCTGCTTCGTCTAACACGGAGAGAATAAATTCTCTATCAAACTCTTTAAGGCGTTGCATCGCTTTTAATACCTCTGCCTTGATTATCAGGTTGGATAAATAATATATCTGCTTGAGTGCCTCTTTAGCAAACGCAGGGTTTACTAAATTCAGGGCCCCGATCATCCCGGATAAAAAATCCATCTCGGAAGCTTTTTTAGAGAGGTTTTCGTAAAAAAGCGGCGCCGAAGACGGAAAAAGACGGAAAAACAATTTTAAGGCGTAGGGGTTGAATATGCCTTCGTTGAATATCTTATCCATGTACCAGCCTATTCCCAGATAACTCTTATCCATATTATCAATAAAGTATTCCAGCTCTCTGGCAAGAGGCTCATCCCAAATTGAACCCTCTACAAATTTAAATATACCCTTATTTATCCCCTCAAAGATATCAGCGGTCCGGGGGTCTTCCTGGTTTTTTCTTCTAATTGTCTCCGACACATCCTTAAGATAAGCAAAGTTTCTTTCCTGAACCGCCGCCCCAAGCTCCTTGGTCATCCTTTCCGAAATGATAACAAGGGCATCTCTTGCCTTCTCCGCAGCAAGCATATTAAGCAGCACAGAAAGATAATTTTCGTGCAGCGACTTTCTATCGAAAATAGCGGATTTTTTAGAAGAGGTGTCTTTAAGCAGCGAAGAGAGCGTATTCCTGTACACTTCCGAGATATAAGTATTGGAGACCCCCTCTTTCTCCATTATCGACAAGAGGTGCTGTGTCTTTTTCACTGCCTTGGGGTTATTAAAAAAGACTTCCTTGTTGTCTTTTGCCTTCTCAAGGAAGGAAACGGCAATGTCGTTCTGGGCAGGTTCTCCACCGCTGATCTGGGAAAAGAAATCCAGGCTTAAGGAATCGAAATTGTCGTCGGTTAATACCTCGTCCCAGAGGAGCCCGGCAAAATCCTTAGTATCGCAATTCTTAAAAAGCGCCTTGACCGTCTCTGTGCTGGCCTTATCCGGAAGGGTCCCGTATTTGGCAATCGACTTGAACACCTGCGAAGAACAGATATTGAATTTATCCTTTTTGTTTTCCTTCAGATAGGTAAGAAAATTATTGAGGCCCTCCTGCAGCTCTTTATCCTCTGCTATCTGGCCGGGTTTAAGCTTGGAGATGATTTTCCCAAAATTATCGGCCAGTTCTTCGATCTTTTCGCTGTCTTCCCTGCTTAAAGCCTCATTAAAAATATAGAGCCAGGCGTCTTTTATCTCCTCGCCTTCTGAACCCAGGAGTGCGGAATAATCCAATTCATCTACTACGATATGCCGGACATTGGCCTTGCCTAAAATATTTCTAAGTCCGCCCTTTTTCGGGATCTCCTTAACAGGGAGAGAGGTGCTGCTAAAGAAACTGGCGAGCTCATCTAAGAGTACCCCCTCCTTAAACTCGATGCTTTTTATTTTGCGCTGATGGAGAAACGAGGCAAGCTCAGTATAGAGCATCGCCTTCTCTAATTTCTTACCGTCGATAAGCAGGGATTCCGGAGAGATATCGATCTTTACCGGGCTTAGCAATGGGAAGAGTGCCTGGATTGTCTTTTTGAAGGCTTCAACTGACTTTATAAAATAAGGGTGGTCCTTGGGATAGGCCGCGGCATTGCTGAAACCCGTACGCAGCCCTTTGAGGAAATCGTTTAACCCTTCTTCCTTGTTCATTATTTTATGAATAACCTGTAGACATAATCAAAGGCCCTGATGGAAACATACATTAAAAGCCCTATCGCCAGTATTAGGAGGACTAAGGTAACCAGGAAAGTGAATACGTTCCTGACTATCTCCGTGAGGATCCTTAAGCCCTTCAGTACGACATTTTTTATCTGTGGGTGTAGAGGATAACCGCAATGGGGACAAAAGAAAGCCTGGTTGGATACGACCTTAGTGCATTCAGGGCAAGGGATTAAGCTCATAGCTGCCTCCTCATTTTCTGTTTAAATAATATCCGGCGCTCTTAAAATTATTTTACTGCCTAATGGAATACCGGTCAAGGAGAAACTCTCAATGGGGTTAGGGGCTAAAAATTAGCCTTCTCACCGGGCTTGATATGGTGGGAATCAGCGAAACCTGCAGGTACCTCTAGGATGTATTTGACTTCTTTGACCGGGATGATATCCTGGCAATCGTCAGTACAAGGCAAAACACCCTTGCTGACCTCAGTTACCTCTTTAGATTTATTCATCCAGATTATATCCAAGGAGAAATACATATTTTTCATCCAGAAACCCGGCCTTCCCTCTTCTTCCAGTATGAACAACATCCCCTCATTTTTCCCTAAGCTCTTTCTAAACATCAGGCCGTCTGCCCTCTTTTCAGGTGAATCCGCTATTTCGGCCTTAACACAGCTGTTCTCAAAACAGATTTCTTTTGTGTTGTTCTCTGCATTAGAAAAAACAACCCAGCAAAGAATCGGTACTAAAACTAGGCTGAATTTAAAGAATAGTCTGCTCATTCAGATATCTGTCTATGCACAAGGCAGCACCTCTTCCTTCCGAGATCGCCCAGACCACCAGCGATTGGCCGCGGCGCATATCTCCGGCAGAGAATACGCCTTTGCGGGAGGTCATAAAATCTGCGCCGGTCTTAATGTTACCCCTTGCATCCAGCTCCAAACCCAGCTCTTCGACTAAACCCTCCTTTTCAGGGTGGAGAAAACCTAGGGCCAGTATGACCAGATCTGCCTCGATCTCAAAACCGCTTCCCCTTACCTCTTTCATAAGCGGACAGCCTTTATCGTCTTTTGCAAATTCTATCTCAACACAGGAGATTGCTTTCAGTATACCGCCTGAGCCGATGAATTTCTTGGTTGCTACCGACCACTGACGCTTCGCCCCTTCTTCATGGCTGGTAGAGGTTTTAAACAGTAGAGGATATTTCGGCCAGGGATATTCCTGTGTGCGGCAGGTGGCAGGCTTAGGCATAATCTCTATCTGAACTACGCAGGATGCACCCTGACGGTTAGCCGTGCCTACACAGTCGGCTCCGGTATCTCCGCCACCAATAACTACCACCTTCTTATCCTTAGCATCGATCAGTTCTTCCTTGGGGATAATCTCGCCGCATACCCTTCTGTTTGACTGTACAAGATAATCCATGGCAAAATGAATGCCCTTCAAGGCCCTGCCTGCAATATTTAGATCGCGCGGGACACGAGAACCTGCGGCAAGACAGACCGCATCAAAATCAGCCAGCAGCTTAGCGGCCTTTAGATCCTGACCGATAGTAATACCTGTCCTAAAAATGACTCCTTCCTTTTCCCAGATTTTTATCCGTCTATCGAGAATCCGTTTCTCCAGCTTAAAATCCGGTATGCCGTAACGCAGGATGCCGCCTATTTTATTATCGCGCTCAAAGACGCTCACCTTATGCCCCAGCCGGTTTAATTGCGCGGCAGAAGAAAGCCCGGCAGGACCCGAGCCGACCACCGCCACCTTTTTGCCCGAATGACGCAGAGGCGGCACGGGTTTTATCCAGCCTTCCTTGAATCCATGTTCGACGATCGCCAATTCGTTTTCGCGTACAGTCACAGGATCGTCATTAATCCCCAAAACGCAGGCATATTCACAGGGCGCAGGGCATAACCTCCCGGTTATCTCCGGAAGATTATTAGTTGCCTCCAGCAGCTCGAGGGCCTTTTGCCAGTGACCGCGGAAAACCAAATCATTCCATTCCGGTATATAATTACCAACGGGACAGCCCCAGTGACAAAAAGGAGTGCCGCAATCCATGCAACGGGAAGTCTGATCCTCGGTATGACCTTCCTGCGGCACTACCGAGACATCGCGGTAATCCTTCAGACGCTCGCATACCGGACGATATTTAGCCCCTTGCCTTTTTACCTTTAAGAAACCTTTTATCTCCCCCATTTTAGTCTCTTTTTAACCGTCCGACAATTCCTCGACGCCAGAGTTCTTGACAGAACCTTTCTCTTGCAAGATTCTCTTGTACTCTAACGGCATAATCTTGATGAATTTTTTAAGCTCTGCCGTAAAATTATCGAGTATTCCCTGGGCTATGGTACTTTGCGTGTATCTGTGATGGTTTTCCAAAAGATGTCTAAGCGTCTTTACATCCTCATCATTAAGCCCTTCCAGATCCACCATCTCCATATTGCACTTCTTCCTGAAATTGCCAGCAATATCATAAATATAAGCTATGCCTCCGGACATCCCTGCGGCGAAATTTCTGCCTGTCTCTCCCAGGATCACTGTCCTTCCTCCGGTCATATATTCACAGCCGTGATCGCCCACGCCTTCTACCACTGCGTATAATCCAGAGTTCCTTATGCAGAACCTCTCGCCGGCAACTCCGCGTATATAGGCTTGGCCGTTTATTGCCCCATAAAAAGTGGTGTTACCAATGATAATATTGCTCTGCGCGCTGTAATCGGCTGCAGGGTCGGGATAAATTATAATCTTCCCGCCGCTTATGCCTTTTCCCACGTAATCGTTGGCCATCCCGCTTAATTCAAAAGTTATTCCTTTAGCCAGCCAAGCGCCGAAACTCTGACCCGCTACCCCCTTGAATTTGAAGTGAATGGTATCTTCCCTTAAGCCTTCCTCTCCGAACCTGCGGCAGAGCTCTCCGCTAAGCATGGCACCGGTGGTACGGTTGGTATTATTGATGGCTATCTCTGCCTTTGCTGCTGCGCCGTCTTTAAGCGCTCCTTCGGCAAGTTTAATAAGCCTTAAATCCAAAACATTATCGATGCCGTGGTTTTGCTTTATCGAACAATGCTTCCTTACTTCAGCTGATACATCCGGCTTATAGAGTATCTTGGAGAAATCGATTGCCTTGGCTTTCCAAGTAAGAATGTCGCGATTGAGTTCCAAGAGATCAGTCCTACCGATCATATCCTCTACTTTACGCAACCCCAGGCTGCTCATAATCTCCCGCAGCTCGCCAGCTACAAAATTAAAATAATTAATGATGTATTCCGGCTTCCCGTTAAACCTGCTCTCCAACAATTCATCCTGAGTTGCCACTCCTACCGAGCAGTTGTTTAAATTGCAATGCCTAAGCATCACGCATCCTAAGACGACTAATACGGAAGTGCAGAAACCAAACTCCTCAGCCCCAAGGAACGCGGCTATGGCTACATCGCGTCCGGTGCGTAATTGCCCGTCAGTCTGCAAGCGTACCCTGCTGCGTAAATCATTTAAAACTAGCGTCTGGTGTGTTTCTGACAGACCCAACTCCCAAGGCAGACCCGCGTGCTTTATCGAACTTAAAGGAGATGCACCTGTCCCACCGTCGCCTCCAGAAATAAGGATCATATCCGCATGCCCCTTAGCCACTCCTGCGGCGATTGTACCTACCCCTATCTCGGAAACAAGCTTGACGCTGATACGCGCACGGGGGTTGGTGTTTTTAAGATCAAATATCAGCTGTGCCAGATCCTCGATAGAATAAATATCGTGGTGCGGTGGCGGAGAAATCAGTGTTACTCCCGGAGTCGTGTATCGAGTACGGGCAATAATCGCGCTTACTTTATGACCCGGCAGCTGCCCTCCCTCGCCGGGCTTGGCCCCCTGGGCTATTTTTATTTGTAGCTCATCGGCATTAATCAGATAATTAGTGGTCACCCCAAACCGTCCGGAAGCGACCTGTTTAATTGCGCTTCTTACCGAGTCTCCGTTCGGCAGGGAAAGAAAACGCCTGGGGTCTTCTCCTCCTTCGCCGGTGTTGGATTTGGCCTTTAGCCTGTTCATGGCAATAGCTATGGTCTCATGAGCGCCTCTTGAGATCGAACCAAAACTCATTGCGCCTGTGGCAAAGCGTTTGACAATCTCCTCTCTAGCTTCCACTTCATTGAGCGGTATCGGACGGCCTGTCTTTTTAAATTGAAGTGCTCCCCTTAGGGTCGTAGGATGCCCTGCCTGGTCATTGATTAACCGCGCGAATTCCTGGTATCTCTTAGCATCATTATTACGCACCGCATCTTGAAGTCTGGAGATAGTCTCGGGGTTCCAGAGATGGAACTCTCCATCTCTCTTCCATTGATATAATCCCCCTGAAGGAAGAACCCTGCTTCCTTGGCCATAAAATGCCTCTTGATGCCGCATCAGCGTTTCTCTGGCGACTGTTTCCAGTCCCACCCCCCCTATACGCGAAGGAGTGCCGCAGAAATATTTTTCAATTACCTCTTCGGCTATCCCCACCGCCTCAAATATCTGTGCGCCGCGGTAACTCTGCAGGGTGGATATCCCCATCTTGGAGATGATCTTAAGAATCCCCTTTTCCACGGCTTTTATATAGTTATGCAGCGCCTTATCGTAATCCAGATTTATCTCTTTTTCTTCTGACAACGAGTTCACTGCTTCAAAAGCAAGGTAAGGATTGATGCAATCTGCACCATAACCGAAGAGAAGAGCAAAATGGTGCACCTCCCTTGGCTCGCCGGTCTCAACGATAATACTGATTTGCGTACGCAAGGACTTACGCACCAAGCTATGATGAACCGAAGATACGCTTAAGAGACTGGGCAGTGCGGCATGCACTTTATCTGTTCCCCGGTCGCTTAAGATGATAAAGGTATAACCGTCCTTAATCGCCGATTGGGCTTCCTTACAAATCCTCTCAACAGCCTTCCTAAAGCCGTCTTTCTCCGCGACATCAAAAAGCATAGAGATTGTCTTGGCTTTAAATCCCTTTATCCTGATGT